>JAFGQT010000076.1 GCA_016935515.1 Bacilli bacterium | reverse complement strand
TAGTCGATCAATATGAACTGATGAACAGCGAACTAACTGATTGGTTGATGCACACTGACGATTATGCTAAAATGGATTTCACTTTTTATTCGGATATAAACCTGCTTGCAAAAACCCCCGCTGTTTATCTTGAGTATTTTCTTGATCAACCAGAAGTTCATGATCCGATCGTGTTTTCGCTTTCTGCCAACGAGCCTTTGACTTTCAACGGAAACATTCACTTACTTCTTCACGAAATTAAAGAAAGACAACAAAAAACAACGATTCTTCTCGCGGTCTCGACCACAAAAACCAGAGAAGAACTTCTGATCCTTTTGGAAGAGAATGAAATCAAATATCGTTTGCTTGGCGACAAAGATAAAATTCTCAAAAATCAAGTCAATATCATCATATCTGACCAATACTTTGACTACTTTTCTGAAGCCCACCAATTCATGGTCGTGACGGAAGCGGCAATCAAAAAACAAGAAACAAAGAAAAAGCGCGGTCATTACATATCCGTCTACGATAACTCCAAACGCTTAGCTTCGATCAACGATCTAAAACACGGCGACTATGTTGTGCATTATGATTACGGAATTGGCAAATTTCTCGACATCAAAACTATGGAACTGGGAAATACGCTGAATGACTACATCCATATCGAATACCGAGACGGGGACAAGCTTTATATTCCAATCGAATCATTCACGCAAATCCACAAATATGCCGGAAGCGAGGGCTTTGTGCCTCGACTTTCAAAACTTGGCGGCACCGATTGGCAAAAAACTAAACAAAGAGTAAAAGCAAAAACTAAAGATATCGCCGAGAAATTGATTAAATTATACTCGCAAAGAGAAAAGGCCACCGGATTTTCCTATTTGCCAAATCCGGCGCTTGAATCGGATCTTGAAGTGGATTTTCCCTATGAAGAAACCAAGGACCAGTTAAAAGCGATCAATGAAGTATTCTCCGATATGGAACTTGACAAGCCGATGGACCGTTTGATTTGTGGGGATGTCGGTTTTGGGAAGACCGAAGTCGCTCTGCGCGCAGCTTTCAGAGCAGTTTTGAACAATAAGCAAGTTGCATATCTAGCTCCAACCACCGTTTTATCAAAACAGCATTATCAGACGTTTTCCGACCGAATGGAGAAGTTTGGCGTCAATGTGGTATTACTTAACCGATTCGTTTCAAAAAAGCATCAGCGCGTAATTTTGAACGGATTGAAAGCAGGAACGATCGACATCCTCATCGGAACGCATCGAATCCTCAGCAATGACATCGTGTTTCATGACCTCGGGCTTTTGATAATTGACGAAGAACAACGCTTCGGCGTCCAACACAAAGAAAGGATCAAGGAACTCAAAGTTAACATCGATGTACTTTCTTTATCCGCAACTCCAATTCCAAGAACTTTGCAGATGGCAATAATGGGTGTGAAAAACATGAGCCTACTCGAGAGCGCTCCCGAGAATCGTTATCCGATCCAAACTTATGTTTTGGAAAGGAACGATACGATTGTTAAAGATGCGATCGAAAGAGAGCTTGCGCGCAAGGGACAAGTATTTTATTTGTATAACCGAATCGATGACATCGAAGATATAGCAATCAAAATCAAACAACTAGTTCCGCATGCGCAAGTTGAGTTCGCCCACGGACAAATGCACAAAAGCGAACTTGAAGACGTCATAGACGACTTCATCGACCGAAACATCGACGTTCTTGTTTCCACAACTATCATTGAGACGGGAATTGACATACCCAACGCAAACACACTGATCATACATGACGCCGACAGACTCGGGTTGGCTCAACTATATCAAATTCGCGGGCGTGTCGGCAGAAGCGATCGCATTGCATACGCGTATTTGATGTTCAAAAAGGATAAGATTTTGACTGAAGACGCCGAAAAGCGACTGAAAGTTATCAAAGAATTCACTGAATTAGGAAGCGGATTCAAGATTGCGATCCGTGATTTGTCAATCCGCGGAGCGGGCGATATTCTCGGAAGCGAACAATCAGGATTCATCGATTCGGTGGGAATAGACCTCTATTTAAAGATACTTGAAGAAGAAATCAAAGAACAACAAGGCGTTGCCGAAGACAAACAGGTCAAACCGATCGTAAAAGCGACTGTTTCGCGCTACATAGACGAGAAATACATCGAAGATGACTTTGTGAAGATCGAGATGCACAACAAGATCAACGATATAAATAACGCGTTCGAAATCAAAGAACTTCTTGAGGAATTCAGCGATCGTTTTGGGCCTTACGAACAGGAACTTGAAATCTATGCCTATGAAAGACTGTTTGAAAAACTTTCCGCAAGAATCGGAACCGAGAAATTGATGGAAAACAAAACAAACACCACTTTAGTCTTATCCGAGGAAACCACAAGCAAGATTGCCGGAGACAAGTTGTTTGCATCCGGAATGCAAATTTCGCCTTTCATCAGGTTTGCTTATCGGAAAGGAAAGATCCATGTAATCTTGGATACAGTAGGCTTGGAAAAACATTGGTTGTATACCATGGTTGAATTTTTGGAAAAAATAACCGAGTAAAAAAGAGTAACAGAAAAAGTGTTGAAGGCGAAAAAATTTGGCCTTCAACACTTTTATTATTTTCTGATGAACCGTGTATAAAAATTTGGATTTTTCTCTTTGAAACATGTTAATCCTTCCCTTATAAGGGCAAAAAAGAAAACAAAACCGATAAAAATAAACAGACTTTGAGAATAAATGCACTTATATGAACTAAACATTGCAAATTATATAATTATATTATATAATATAATATATAAAGCACAGACTAGAAAACGCCAGATAAGGGAGATACCAAATGAAAAAAATCGTCATAGCCGGACCCTACATAACCCTTGGACAACTTCTAAAATATACTGATGTTGTTTCAAGTGGCGGCGAGGTCAAACCGTATCTGGCAACCCATAAGATACTCTGTAACGATGTTCTAGATTCGCGTCGAGGCCGAAAGCTATATCCGGGTGATACGGTAAAGATTGACGGCAAAACCGAGTTGAACATCGTCAAAAAAAATGAAGATTGAAAAAGTGACCCTGACCAATTTTCGCAACTATGTCAAACAGACTATGAATCTTGGTTCGGGCATTCATTTTATAATCGGCGCAAACGGAGAAGGAAAAACCAACTTTCTCGAAGCTCTCTATGTCCTTGCTTTGGCCAAATCATATCGCGTTGAGGATACCGACTTGATTCGATACGAAGAGGAGTTTGCCAAGATTCAAGCGACGATAACTTCTGGGGACAGACATATCGATCTGACAATGATCGTCACAGAAATCGGGAAAAAGGCGCTTCTAAACAACAATGAAGTCAAACGTCTAAGCGATTATATCGGAAATTTAAATGTTGTATCATTTCTACCCGAAGACATGCGTTTGGTAAAGGGTTCTCCCCGAGACCGAAGATATTACATGGATGTTTTTCTAGGACAAGTAGACAGAAATTATCTTGATGATTTGGGCAAATACAAGCATGTATTGAAACAAAGAAATGAACTTCTGAAAAAATTGTCCGAGACCAGGAAGCCTGACGAAACGCTTCTTGACGTCATCACCGAGCAATTGGCGATGCAAGCCGAAAAGATAATCGCAAGAAGAACCTTATTCGTCAAAGAAGCAAATTCGTTGCTTGCGGATGCCTATCGAGGTTTGTCGGGGAAGAGGGACACCTTTAGCATTCAATATCTGCCTTCGATAAGTTATGATGACCCCGTTGCCTTTTTGAAAACTAAATATCGTCAGGATTTGTTGGCGAAAGTCACCAACTATGGGCCGCACAGGGATGACTATGATTTCATGCTCGATCAATATTCCGCGCGCAGCATTGCGTCCCAGGGCGAGCAAAGAATGATGGTCTTGGCGTTGAATATGGCATTTGCGGAAATTGTCTTCAAATTGAAAGGAGAAAAACCGATTTTTCTCCTGGATGATGTTTTTTCTGAGCTAGACGCCACGAGACAAAACAAATTGTTGGAATATCTGGACAAATCTCAGATTCAAACGATAATAACTACCACCTCAATTAATGAGATCAAGAAACACATCAACGAAAAAGCTAAGATTTACCGCGTGACAAGAGGATACATCAAGGAGGAACATTTAGCATGACGAACAACAACAACAACAACACGAAATACGATGCCAGTAATATCCAAATATTAGAAGGTCTTGAAGCCGTCAAGAAAAGACCAGGAATGTACATTGGGACAACAGGACCAAGAGGACTTCATCATTTGGTGTGGGAAATAGTCGACAATTCTGTGGACGAAGCTCTAGCTGGGTATGCGGACAATATACATGTGGAAATACTTCCCGGAAACGTGATCAAGGTTTCAGACAACGGCAGGGGAATTCCAGTCGATATCCATCCGAAAACCAACAGGCCGAGCGTTGAGACCGTATACACGGTATTGCATGCCGGAGGCAAGTTCGATCACAACTCGTATAAAGTTTCCGGGGGACTTCACGGTGTCGGTGCGTCCGTCGTCAACGCCTTGAGCGAATACATGAACATCGAGATTCATAAAGAGGGCAAGATCTATACGATTGAATTCGATCATGGATTCGTCAAGAAAGAACTTGAATGCATTGGCGAAACCGAATTGTCGGGAACAATCGTCACTTTTTTGGCTGATCCAAAAGTTTTCGTCGAATCAAACGTATACGAATTCGAGACGTTGAGAACAAGAATCCAGCAGTTGGCTTTTCTCAACAAAGGGATCCGTTTCAGCATCACCGATTCAAGACAAGAAAACAACATAATCCGTAAAGAATACCGCTATGAAGGCGGCGTAAGAGAATATGTCGAATTCCTGAATTCGGGAAAAACCGTCTTGCACCCAAACGTGGCTTATTTTGAAGGCGAACAAGAAATGGTTGTCGTTGAGATCGCTTTGCAATATAACGACGGATATGCGGAGAATATTTATCCTTTCACAAACAACATCCAAAATCCAGAAGGCGGAACTCACGAAGAAGGATTCAAGATGGCGCTCACAAAGGTGATCAACAATTACGGAAAAAATTACAATATTTTCCGTAAAGACGAGTCTTTGGCTGGAGAAGACACCCGTGAAGGATTAGTGGCCATCGTTTCCATCAAGCATCCAGATCCCCAGTTTGAAGGACAAACCAAGTCCAAACTTGGATCCAGCGATGCGCGTAGGGTTGTAAACAACATCATGTCCGAAGGGTTGGAAAGATACTTGTTGGAGAACCCATCCGCGGCCAGAACGATCCTCGAAAAAGCTTTGATGGCCCAAAGAGCGAGAATCGCGGCCAAAAGAGCTCGTGAGGCCACAAGAAGAAAATCCCCGCTTGATTCTTTGGGATTCGCCTCAAAACTAGCCGACTGCCGCACGAAAGACGCTACAAGATCAGAGATTTACATCGTCGAGGGAGATTCCGCCGGTGGATCCGCGAAACAAGGTCGCGATTCAGAATATCAAGCAATACTTCCGCTTAGAGGAAAGGTCTTGAATGTCGAAAAATCAAGACTTGACAAAGCCTTACAGAACAAGGAAATCTTGTCGATGATCCAAGCTTTCGGAACTGGGATCGGCGATGAATTCCAAATTGAACAAGCAAGATATCATAAAATAATCATCATGACCGACGCTGACGTCGACGGAGCGCACATCCGCACTTTGTTGCTGACATTTTTCTTCCGTTACATGAGGCCTTTGATTGAAAAAGGTTATATCTACATTGCACAACCACCGCTATTCAAGGTCCAACTTGGAAAAAGCATCCAATATGCTTATGATGAAAAGCAACTTGACGCGATACTTTCCGAAATCAACGGAAAACCAGTATTGCAACGCTATAAAGGTCTTGGCGAGATGAATCCGGAACAATTATGGGAAACCACAATGGATCCTGATGCAAGAACTTTGTTGCAAGTTACTCTTGAAGATGCAATCGAAGCAGACCGGATCTTCTCGATGTTGATGGGTGACGACGTAAACAGCCGCAAGGAATTTATCCAGGACAACGCCGAGTATGTCCGTAATCTGGATGTATAGGAGGACAACATGGAAAACAACATCTACGACAACCAAGCCGACATTCAGAGAAGAGTAACGGAAATCAACATCTCCAACGAGATGAAGAATTCCTTTTTGAGTTATGCCATGAGCGTAATTGTTGCTAGAGCTCTCCCCGATGTCAGGGACGGACTCAAGCCGGTTCATCGACGCATATTATATGGCATGGATGAACTTGGAGTCTATCCGGACAAGTCATACAAGAAATCAGCCCGCATCGTTGGTGACGTCATGGGTAAATATCACCCACACGGAGACAGTGCGATCTATGATTCAATGGTCCGCATGGCCCAAGATTTCAGTTATCGTTATCCTCTCGTCAACGGACACGGCAACTTTGGTTCCGTGGACGGAGACGGCGCTGCCGCAATGCGGTACACCGAAGCTAAAATGGAAAAAATCACCGTTGAAATGCTCAAGGACCTCAAGAAAAACACCGTCGATTTCATCGACAACTATGACGGTTCCGAACAGGAACCGAAGGTGTTGCCTTCAAAGATCCCGAACCTGCTGATAAATGGCGCAACCGGCATCGCCGTCGGAATGGCCACAAACATTCCACCCCACAACCTTGAAGAGGTAATTGACGGATACGTTGCCTATATCGAAAATCCGGAGATCGATTCCGATGAATTGATGAACTATATCAAGGGTCCTGACTTTCCGACGGGCGGAGTGATTCTCGGCATTTCCGGAATTCGCGAAGCTTATTTGACTGGAAAAGGAATAGTTCGTGTAAAAGCCAGAACCGAAATAATTGAACATGCCACCGGCAAAAAACAGATCATCATCAAAGAAATCCCTTATCAGGTAAACAAAACGACGTTGATCGAGAGGATTGCCGATCTTGCCAAAGACAAACGCATCGACGGTATCACTGATCTGCGCGATGAATCCAACCGCAACGGCATGCGTATCGTCATGGAGCTTAGACGCGATGTCAACCCCGAAGTATTACTCAACAATCTGTATAAGAATTCTCAACTTCAAGACTCTTTTGGCATCAACATGGTCGCGCTTGTCAATGACAAACCCGAATTGCTGACGCTTAGAGAGCTGATCAAACACTACTATGAGCACCAGGTCGAAGTGCTTGTCCGCAAGACAAGATTCGATCTCGACAAAGCTGTCGCCAGGGAACACCTTTTGCAAGGATTCATCAAGGCGCTTGACAACATTGACGATGTTATCCATATAATTCGGGAATCATATGATGACACCGAATCAAGACTGATGGAAAAATTCGGTTTCAGTGAAATCCAGGCCAAAGCGATTCTGGCAATGCAACTGAAAAGATTGTCCGGCCTCGAAGGTGACAAAATCCATGCCGAATTGGCAGAAATCGAGAAAGCGATAACCTACTATAACAAGATTTTAGCTGACAGAGCATTGCAAGATCAAATCCTGATTTCCGAAGCTGAAGAGATCAAATCCAAGTATGCGGATACCCGACGTACGGAAATCGACGCGTTTGGAGATTATGATATCGAGGACGAAGACTTGATTCCGGTCGAAGACGTCATCATTGCCGTAACGACCAATGGATACGTCAAACGGATGAATGTGGACGTATACAAATCGCAAAATCGCGGCGGCAGAGGGAAAACCGGAATGAGGATGAACGAAGACGACGTAATCGATTCAATCATCTCGACTTCGACCCATGATTTTCTTCTGTTCTTTACTTCTTTGGGAAGAGTATATAAAATAAAGGGGTACAAAATACCCAATTATGGAAGAAACTCCAAAGGGCTTCCAATCGTCAACCTCCTGAATCTTACCGAAGGCGAAGAACTTGCGGCCGTAATGAGCGTAAAGGATTTTGAAAACGGATATTTGTTCTTCACAACCAAAAAAGGACTTGTTAAGCGCACCGCCGTTTCCGATTTCCAGAATATCAGGACAAACGGCATTCGCGCAATTTCGCTCCGAGACGAAGATCAATTGCACAGCGTCAAACTCACTGACGGAAACAAGGATATCATTATCGGCGCATCCAACGGAAAAGCGATCAGATTCAATGAAACCAATGTTCGTTCCATGGGCAGAAACGCCGCCGGTGTAAGAGGAATCTATCTGGCAGGTGACGAAGAAGTTATCGGTGTAACAACAGTTACTGAAGAAAGAAACGAAGTTCTTGCGATCACTCGCTACGGATACGGAAAGCGCACAGTCGTAGATGAATACCGTCTCCAAAGCCGCGGCGGAAAAGGCGTGAAGACAATCAACGTCACGTCCAAGAACGGTCGTTTGAGAAAGTTGATCAGCGTTGTGGGCGATGAAGATCTGCTTGTCGTTACCGACAAGGGAATGATCATTCGTGTCCCGATAAATCAGATTGCCCAAACCAAACGCGCCACACAAGGCGTCAAGATCATCAATTTGTTGGAGACGCATGAGGTCGCGACTATCGCCATAGTGCCAATGGAAGAAATGTGCGATGATTATTTGAAGAATCCGGAAGAAGCTCCGTGCATCAGTGAACCGGTTTCGGAAGAAGCAAAGCCGGAAAAACCGAATTTTGAAATGACTGAATACAAGGAATTTGAAAAACTGTCAGAAACCGACGAAGAGTCGGATTCGGACATCCAAGAAGATATCGAAAACATTCTGAACGACAACTATCAATGAAGAGGTGATCCCAGTGCTGGACATCAAAATGATTCGTGAAGAACCAGAAAAGACGATCAAACTCTTGAGTTTAAGGGGCGGGGACTTTTCCTACATCCACGAAATTCTGGAGAAAGACCGGAAACGCCGCGAGGCAATCCAAGAATCCGAAACCCTAAAAGCCAAGAAGAACGAAACGTCGAGACTTATCGGACAATACAAGCGCGAAGGCAAAGCGATCGAGCCGATCCTCCAAGCTATGGATGATTATGCAAAAACCTTGTCTAATCTTGAAGAACAAGTCAGAACGTACGAAGAAGAAATCAAACTTGCGCTGTTGATGACGCCAAATTTACCGAATGAAAACATACCCGTAGGCAAGGACGACAACGACAACGTTGAATTGAAGCGTTGGGGAGAAGTGCGCAAATTTGATTTTCCAATCAAATCGCATTACGAATTAGGTGAAGACCTCGACATTCTCGATTTCAATCGTGCCGGAAAAATCTCCGGATCCCGTTTTGTCGTATATAAAGGGCTCGGAGCCAGGCTGGAAAGATCACTCATTCAGTTCATGATCGACCTCCACGCAAAACAACATGGCTATCGTGAAGTCATTCCACCCTACATCGTCAACGAAACATCGATGTATTCTACCGGACAATTTCCAAAATTTATTGACGACGCATTCAAACTGAACGACGAGCGAAATCTGTATCTGAACCCAACAGCAGAGGTTCCAACGATCAACCTGCATCGTGACGAAGTGCTGGAAAGGGAAGTTCTGCCGATCAAGTACGTGGCTTATACCACTGCGTTTCGCAAGGAAGCGGGTTCTGCAGGCAAGGATACCCGGGGAATATTGCGTCAACACCAATTCAACAAGGTTGAGCTGATCAAATTCACAAAACCGGAAGAATCGTATCAGGAACTAGACAAAATGCTACAGGATTCCGAAAGTGTTCTCAAGTTGCTCAAGATCCCGTATCGGGTAGTCACGCTCTGCACCGGCGATCTCGGTTTTTCGATGCGCAAGACATACGATATCGAAGTTTGGCTGCCTTCGGAAAGCAAATATCGGGAAATTGGTTCGATATCCAATGCTGAAGATTACCAGGCAAGAAGAGCGAACATCAAATATCGTCCCGACAAGGATCAAAAACTGGAATTCGTACATACGCTGAACGGTTCGGGTCTGGCTGTCGGAAGAACCGTTATCGCCATTATGGAAAATTACCAACAGTCTGACGGATCGATAGTCATACCAGAAATCCTTCAATCCTATATGGGCGAGAAAGTAATCGAATAATGAAAAAGGGATCTCAGTTTTAAACCGGATCCCTTTTTTAATTTAAATATTCTCTTTGATTCTAGCTAGCGTTTCAAGATAATCCGCTTGCGAGAGTTTGTTCATGTTATTTGCGAATTCCATGTTCACACCGTCGTTTTCATACCTTGGAATCAAGTGGATGTGGAAGTGGAATACCGACTGCAAGGGTTTCTCGACGTTCACCAACAAATTCATCCCAATTGGATCAAACGCCTTCTTTATTGCGTTTGCCAGCAGCGGAACGATCTGGAAGATCTTTGCGGCGGTCTTCGAATCAAGTTCATACAAATTTCTTACATGTTCCTTGGCGATGATCAACGTATGTCCCTTAGTACTTTGCGATATATCGAGAATCGCAATCAAGTTCTCGTCTTCATAAATCTTGTAACTCGGGATTTCTCCACTCACAATTCGACAAAAAATGCAATCCATCGTTCAACGCTCCTTTTTGATTTTTTCCAACAGTGGGATCAAGTCCCGAAAATCGTTTATCCAAAAATCAGGCTTTGATTGCTCGAGTTCCGCTTTCTTGATCGACCAATTGACACCACACGTCATGATTGAAGCGTTCTTTCCGGCAAAGATGTCCGAGGCGTTATCTCCGATCATCATTGCCGTCTTCGCTCTCAATGAATCAAGCGCTTTGAATATTGGTTCGGGGTGTGGCTTGTGATTGTCTACATCGTCCAAACCGATCAACACGTCAAGCAAGGTATCAATACCAAATTCCTGCAAAGAAGGCAAAGCGGAAACTTTGAATTTCGTGGTAACTACACCAAGCTTATAACCTTTGTCCTTGAGTTCTTTCAAAGTCTCAAGCATATGTGGATAAGGTTTGACATAATCAAACTCCATCTCAATGTATGAATCGCGATAAGTCTCGATCATGGCGTGAATCTTGTCGGCGTCTTCCGTGTACATTCGGAACGTTTCTTCGAGTGGCGGACCAATGAGATCGATGATCTCTTGGTCCGTATACTTCCTTTGCGGATCGTAGACGGCAAACGTTTTTCGGTAAGATTCTACAATCAACTGATTGGAATCAACGAGTGTTCCGTCAAGGTCAAATAGCAGCGCATCTAGTCTTGTCATCATATCACCGGAACAATTATATCAAAAATACAGATGTTTTTCAGCCTCAAATCGAAAAGACATGAAGTTGTGGCGTTAAGGGTGGGGGTATGTTATAATCATAACGGTGATTTTTTTGATCAAAACAATGATGATTTACAATCCATTGAGCGGTAAACAGGATTTCATACGACACTTGGATCGAACTGTCGACAAATTCACCAAAGCGGGATATGATGTTGTCGCATTTGCGACAAAGAGGCCCAAACAAGCCACTGAATTAGCCAGGCAAGCCTGCGAGGAAAACTACGAAATGCTTATCATTGTCGGTGGAGACGGTACTTTCAACGAGTGCGTCAACGGTTTGATGGATTTCGAGAAACGCCCCAGGATAGGGTATATTCCCGCCGGAACCTGTTGCGATATCGGAATGACTCTGGGTCTGACGAAAAACGTCAGACGGGCAACGGACATCATTCTCAGCCATGATACGGTCAAAATGGACGTAGTCAAGTCCAACGACCGTTATTTTTGTTATGTTTCCGGGAACGGAGCGTTTATCGACATCAGTTATGTTACCGATTCTCGGTTGAAGAAGAAGGTCGGCTATTTCGCTTATTTGATCAAAGGTATTGAAGAGTTGTTCACGATCCCGAAGATGAAAATGCAGGTCAATCATGACAATGGCGAGGTCAAAGGCCGATTCTCGCTGATCCTGATCATAAACTCAAAACGTGTTGCCGGTATCAACATGATATATAAACCGAGCCTCGACGATGGACTTGTGGACGTGGTCATGTACCGAAGTTTGTTTCCTTTAAACGGATTGATTTATCTGCTTAGCTTGTTGTTGCCGTTTTGGTCGACGCCGATCGTCAACCGTTTCAAGACTTCGCAATTGAAAGTCATTACCGAAACGAAATCAAGATGGAATGTCGACGGTGAGTCGGGCGGGTTGGGAAATCAGAATGTATCGGTATGTCGTCACGCTATCGAGATCGTCGTACCACCAAAAACAAGAAAGTTGTATTTTAGGCACCAAAATGAAAACTGATTCCATCCAGGAAGTGATCGTCGTCGAAGGCGTTCATGACCGCCAAAAATTGGAAAGCATCTACCCAGGAATCGAATGCATTGTTACAGGTGGCAGTGAAATATCAGAAGCCACGCTAAAATTGATCGAAATCGCCAACACAAGTCGTGGCGTGATATTGTTTCTTGATCCTGATTTCCCTGGGCGAAAAATCACCAATACGATTCTTGAACGAGTTCCCGAATGCAAGATCGCCTTTATGCCTTCATCCGAAGCCAAAAGCAAGAACGGACGCAAGGTCGGCGTGGAACACGCCAATAAGGAGAGCATTGAAAAAGTTTTGGCAAATGTTTTTACCTTGCGTGATGATATAGCAGATACGATCACTTTGGAAGATTTGCGGATCAGGGGTTTGCTTGGAGATAAACATTCCGCACTAAAACGCAACGAAGTTTCTTCAAAGCTGGGAATTCCTCCCGCAAACGGAAAGACGTTCGTGAAATTGCTCAACATGTTGTCAATCGACATTCACACGCTTGACGAGGTATTGAAATGAAAAACAAAAATACCAACTCCGATACGATCCGGATCAAGAAACACTTGGGTCAAAATTTTCTGAGCGATCAGAACATACTTTCAAAAATCGTCGCTGCAGCCGAAATCGATCCTGAGACCTATGTGATTGAGATCGGTCCCGGAACCGGAGCTTTGACTGAAAAACTTTTAAAGGCAAAAAAAGTGCTTGCTTATGAAATTGACAAAGAACTTATACCAGGACTGACAAAAAGATTTTCGCATTCTGGAAACCTGACGATTTTGAATCAAGATATTCTATCTGTAGATATAGACCAAGACATTGAAAAACACTTCGGACCAAAAACGAGGGCGATTGTCGTCGCAAATCTTCCATACTACATAACAACGCCGATTTTGATGAAGTTTCTAGAAACTTCCAAACTGGTTGATAAAATGATCCTCATGATGCAAATGGAAGTAGCTAGAAGATTGACCTCAAAACCGAACACCAAAGATTATAACGCCTTGAGCGTCGCAATCAGTTATCGTAGTTCTGCGGAGTATTTGTTCAAGGTGCCTCGAACCGTGTTTTATCCACAACCAAACGTCGATTCCGCAGTTGTCTCGATAAAAACCCGTTATTCAAAACCGTTGATGCCAAATAATGAAAGTTTTTTCTTCGTCATGGTAAGAAATTGTTTCCAACAAAGGCGAAAGACGTTGGCAAACAATCTTTTATCAGCTTATCCGAAGTTTGAACGGAACCAATTGGAAACGATTCTTTCCGAGTCAAAAATCGATGCTAAAGCTAGGGCAGAAACCTTATCGCTTGAAGACTTCATCCGTTTGTCAGACGTTCTTGAAAAATTTGTATAATGACGATTAACGCCCAAAAATCCTTTGGGCGTTTTCTTATATGCGTGATATAATTTAACTGTTGAAAGTCACTTATTTGGGAAAGGGTGTTTTTATGAACAAGATTAAAAAGGTCGATAGTGAAATCGCCAAAATCATTGAAGCTGAAAAAGATCGCCAACAATCACATTTGGAACTGATCGCATCGGAAAACTTTGTATCCGAGGCTGTTTTGGAAGCCGACGGAAGCGTGCTTACAAACAAGTATGCGGAAGGCTATCCAGGAAAGCGGTATTACGGTGGTTGTGAATTTGTTGATGAAGCCGAATCGTTGGCAAGGGAAAGGGTAAAGAAACTTTTCAATGTCGCCTACGCCAATGTACAACCCCATTCGGGTTCAACTGCCAATATGGGAGCCTACAGAGCGATTCTTGAACCGGCTGACAAGGTCATGGGTATGGCTTTGGATCAAGGCGGGCATTTGACGCATGGACATCCGCTTAATTTCAGCGGCATCGATTATGAGTTTCATCCCTATTTTGTTGACAAAGAAACCGAAATGATCGATTACGACGATCTTGAAAAACAAGCTCAGGCCATAAAGCCGAAACTTATCGTTGCAGGCGCAAGCGCGTATCCGCGCACGCTTGATTTCAAGCGTTTCCGGGAGATCTGCGATTCCGTAGGAGCCTTGTTGATGGTAGACATGGCGCACATCGCTGGATTGGTTGCGGCAGGACTGCATCCGAATCCTTGTGAATATGCAGATATTGTAACTTCCACAACCCATAAGACACTACGCGGACCACGGGGCGGAATCATTTTGACCAACAATGAGGAAATCGCCAAAAAAGTTGATAAAGTGATCTTTCCGGGGATCCAAGGCGGACCTTTGATGCACATCATCGCTGCCAAGGCTGTTGCCTTTCATGAAGCCTTGACACCTGAATTCAAACATTATCAAGAACAAGTCGTTAAAAATGCGAAAGCTTTCGCTAACCGTTTCATCGAACTTGGATATCATGTAGTTTCCGGAGGAACTGATAATCACTTATTGTTGCTCGATGTTTTGTCAAAGACCAGGCTCACAGGTAAGAAGGCGGAAAATCTTCTTGATACCGTGAATATCACTTGTAACAAAAATACCATACCGTATGACACCCAAAAGCCCTTCATCGCCAGCGGAATCAGGTTGGGAACACCGGCCATGACAACTCGCGGTTTCAAAGAAGCAGACTTCCGTGAGACCGCTGATTTGATCGATCTCGTGCTTTCCAATCCCGATGCCTACGACAAACTTGCCGAAGCAAAAGCCAGAGTAAAAATCCTGACAGATAAATATCCGTTATACAAGGAAAATGAATAAAGTACTCGTTCTTCTTGATGACGGGCTTTTGTCGCTTAGAATCAATAGATTACTCGGAGGCAAGGGCATCGACTTCGAAATCAGGAAGAGTCCTATACGTTCTGAAGAGGTCAAAGTCTATTCATTGCTTGTCGTACATTCTTCATACAAAATCACCGATCTGGCTGGATTTTTGGAAAACATCATTGTTTCAAAAGTGGTTCCAGTCATTTTCATATCCATGAATCCACACGCTGGATGTGTACCCAGGCTCAATCAAAAGCCGGGATTTGTTTTTGTGGACGAATCAAAGTTGGACGTTGAATTGCCATTAGCGATCCAGATCCAGATCAAGCAACGCCTTGAAACAGAAAGATTATTATCTGAAAATCGTAAGCTCAAATTGAAGGCCGACAAAGAGAAGATTTTATTTTCCTGCAAGCAGAAGTTGATTGAACAAGGCATGACAGAACCTGAAGCCCACAAGTACGTTCTGAAACGGGCGATGGACGCGAAAGTAACAAAATACGACATAGCCGCAAAAATTTTGCAGGAAATTCAATGATTTCATTGCGTAACGCCAAAAAAACAGTATAATAAACGCTATATTAAACAGACAATGGGGTCTGAAAAGAAAGGTCGTTTGTCATAACGGAGTGCCTAGCATTGTCCTTTATGCAGATGAGATAAAAAGAAAATGGCAAAATACACGAAGGACGACATCCTCAAGATTGCACGTGAGGAAAATGTCCGCTACATCCGCTTGATGTTCACTGACATCAACGGCACGATCAAAAGTGTCGAGATTCCTGTAGGGCGTCTTGAAACGGCACTTGATGGCAACGTCATGTTTGATGGATCTTCGATTGAAGGATTTGTCAGGATCATGGAAGCCGACATGTATCTCAAACCAGATTTCAACACTTGGTTGATTCTGAGTTGGGAAGAAACCGCTTATGGGAAAGTGGCTCGCTTGATATGTGACGTCTACACTCCGGATGGGAAACCTTCCTTGGCAGATCCACGCGGGAACCTAAAACGGGTAGCCAAAAAAATGGAAAGGCTTGGTTTCTCAACGCTTAACATTGGGTTTGAACCGGAATTCTTCTTGTTCAAATTGAATGAGAACGGCGAAATCAAAATGGAGGTTGCGGACAACGGAAGTTACTTTGACCTCTCGCCTATCGATGGGGCCGGCGACTGCAGACGCGACATCGTTCTTGAACTTGAACGCATCGGCTTTACTATGGAAGCTTCGCATCACGAAGTGGCTCCGGGTCAAAACGAAATCAACTTCCAGTTTTCCAACATCGTAGAAGCTTGCGACAACGTACAAACATTCAAGTTGCTGGTTAAGAACATCGCGAGAAGGCACGGATTGCATGCGACTTTCATGCCCAAACCGATTGCGAAAATCAATGGTTCCGGAATGCATACAAACTGTTCCTTGGCGGACATGGAAGGAAACAACGCCTTTTATGATCCAAACGATCCCATGGGATTGTCGCTCACTTGCCGGAAATGGATTACAGGAATTTTAAGTCATTCACGTCATTTTTGCGCCATCACAAATCCGACTGTCAATTCGTACAAACGCTTGGTTCCCGGATATGAAGCTCCTTGTTATATATCTTGGTCTGAACACAACCGATCAGTGATGATCCGCATTCCAGCAACCAGAGGCAAGACTACCCGGACAGAAATTCGCAGCGTCGACACTGCCGCAAATCCCTATTTAGCAATGGCTGTGATTTTGGCTGCCGGACTTGACGGAATCGAGAGCGATCTACCACTTATCGCACCGATAAACGAGAATCTCTTCGCGAAGACCGCAGAAGAAAGAGAAGCGCTCGGAGTACACAATTTACCTGATAACCTGAAAGAAGCAATCAACTTGCTTCAAGAGGATGAATTGCTAAAAGAGGCGCTTGGTGAGCATATATTTGAAAAATTTATCGATCTGAAAACTCAGGAGTGGGACGAATTTAGAACCGCTGTAACCGAGTGGGAGATCAAGCGATACATCAAATTGATATAAGAAAAAGAGCGTTCGATGTGAACGCTCTTTTCATTGTCTATTTCTATTTAGTGTTACGTAATCTAATCAAGTCATCGATAGTGAACGGATACTTTTTTCCGCAGAACTGACAAACGGTTTCAATTTCCTTTCCCTCATCTATCAACTCATCGAGCTCGACTGCTCCAAGGGCAATCAAAGCTTTCTGAAACCTTTCGCGAGAACAGTCGCAAGCATATCGAACCTTGATTGTCTCACTGATTTTGGATTCTTCAGGTGCTAAAAGATTGAGAATAGCTTCTGGGTTAAGTCCGTTGTTTATGAGCTCGCTGACTGGAGGGATGTTTTTCAGCGTCGTTTCTATCTTTTCAAGCGTTTCATCGGTGATTCCTGGCATGGCTTGAATGATGAAACCACCTGCAGCTTTTACGCTTTCGTCGGTTTCGACTAACACTCCGAGCCCTACGGAAGAAGGGATTTGCTCGCTAAGTGCAAAATAATACGTGAAATCATCACCGATTTCGCCGCTCTGAAGTTGTGAGCTTGAAGTGAAAATATCACGGACTTTCAAATCTTTTGTTACATGGATGAAACCATCTTTTCCAACCACTTCTCCAACCGCTAATTTGCCTGCGTCTGTCGACATGTGAACATGTGGATTTGTTATGACTCCGCGGCATTCGCCATTAGCGTTGGATTGGGCTACTATCTTGCCGATTGGCCCTTTTCCATCTATTTGGACCGTTATTGTCTGGTCACCCTTCAACATTGCGCCCATGATCAAGGTAGCTGTCAACGTTCTTCCTAATGCGGCGGTAGCCGCCGGCCAACTGTCGTGAATTTTTCTGGAGGCTTCGACTGTATCCGTCGTCGTGGCAACATAGACTCGAACCGTGTCCTGATATGCGCTTGCTTTGATCAGATAGTCATGCATGATATCACCTTCTTGTAAGTATTATATCATAGTTGCTTTGGATTCAAATTATTTTGTCTGAGCGGTGATTATAGGTTATAATATTGCATGCGGAAGAAGAAATGAGTTGATTCTATGAAGTGGAAGATCGGAAACATTCAGATCGATAACCAAATCGTTGTAGCGCCAATGGCCGGCATCACAAACCCGGCATACAGATCGATTCTCAAAGATTATGGAGCCGGACTAATTTATACGGAAATGATATCCGACAAAGGTTTGACTTATCAAAATCAGAAGACTTTTGAAATGCTTGAAGTCAACGAGAAAGAGAAGCCGATTGTGCTTCAGCTTTTTGGTAGCGAAGTCGAGTCGATGGTAAACGCGGCGATAATTGTGGATAGAGAAACAGGAGCGGATATCATTGATATCAATATGGGTTGTCCGGTCCAAAAAGTAGTCAAAAGCGGAGCAGGTTCAAGACTGATGCTTTACCCAGAAAAGGTATATGCAATTGTGAAAAGCGTCGTGGAGGCGGTCGAAAAGCCCGTGACTGTGAAAATCAGGAGCGGATGGGATCATGATCATATTAACGCGGTCGAAATAGCAAAGATCATTGAAAAAGCCGGAGCGAAAGCGATAGCTATCCATGGTAGAACCAGATCACAAATGTATTCAGGTAAAGCTGATTGGGAC
>JAFGQT010000075.1 GCA_016935515.1 Bacilli bacterium | reverse complement strand
CCGTAGGTGAATCCTGCCATTGCCAAAATCGTCACAACTCCCGCTGCCGGAGATACAGCGACGGAAATTGCATAGCTGATCAACAGGATGACAATCACTGGGCCGTACTTGTCAGACATCATTTGTTTCGCTTGGTTTTTGTATTCGTATCTTGGTTTTTTCATTTTTTTCACTCTCCTATATATATAAATTAAATATGTTTTTTCAATATTTCGACCAATCGTGGTATTTCTGCCAAGTTCAGGGAACTGATAGCTATGCGGATCAGATCTTTCATTGAAATGACATAAACGTGATCGTTCGCCAAGTCTTTGAAAATATTCTTGTTTTTGGTTTGGATGCTGATGAAGAAACCGCCACAATAAGGTAAAATATCAAGTTTTTGTTTTTCGGCTTCGGCCACGAACAAGATAGCTCTTTCTCTTAGCAGTTTTCTGGCTTCGATCAATTCATCAGCGAATGATTTTTGATATTCGGGTGTTGTGAATATTTTCCCGATGATGCTCATCCCCGGTTGACTAACACTCGAAAATCTTGCGCGGACCGAATAGTCTCCGACCCTGAGAAAACTGTCGATGATATCTTTGTTTTTACTCAAGCCAATTTGAGCGCCGATCCGGAAGCCATAAAGCGAAAATGTCTTGGATCCGGAAAAAACAACAACCGAGAGAATGTTTGGATGCATATCCAAATATGAAAGAAAAATGTCTCTGGATGCTTCTGCCGGCTTCAGCTGATAGTCGATATAAGCAATATCGTGAATCAACGTAACGGGAATATCCATGTCCGCCACTTGGTTAAGTACCCTGACGACTTCCTGCCAATCCTCTTCAGTCATACAAAGCCCCGTGGGGTTGTTACAAGGATCATTCAGCAACAAGCAAAGCCGATTTTGTTTTTTCGCGAGTTCCAAAGCCTTGGCTCGGAAATCTTCCAAATTGAATCTTTTTAGATCGTCATACATCAAAAAAGTACTCAAATTGATATTTGCTTCATAAGCAAAATTATCGTATGGCGACCAGTAGTAATTCGGGATCAACACGCTTTGTCCAAAATCGTTGAAGTTGTAGAATGTGTTGCTTATAGCGCCGCTGCCCCCCGTAGTCGGTATTACCGAATAATGAAAGTTTTGTTTGATTATGTCTTTGTGTTTTCCAAAAACCCAATCGAAAACCCCATCACCAAAAGCTTTGGTTCCCCTGACCGGGGCATAATGATATGTCTCTGCGTCAGTCAAGTTTTTAAGCAATTCATCCACGATGCCGAACTTAAAAATGTTTCCTTCGTCATGATGAAGCATCCCTACAGTCGCATCGATGACATCGTTATGCTTCAACTTCATCGCTTTGGCTTCTTGGGAGATTTGAAGAATGTTTGATTCTAGTTTCTTTTCCTCTGCGTGTCTGCCAACAATTGATCTAAGCATTTTTCACACCCTTTTCCGTCTTTTTTTTATTCAAAATATTTATACAAGATAATCGTTTGTTCCCGGTCGGGGCCGACAGAAACCAGCGTTATCTTTGTGTTTGTCATTCTTTCGATCTGCTTCAGGTAGTTGATGCAATTTTTCGGCAAATCTTTGACATCTTTGATTTGGGAGATATCTTCTTTCCAACCGGGATAAGTTTCATATATAGGCTTGCATCGTGAAAAATCACTGTAACTACCCGGTATATGGTGGATTTTCTTTCCATCCAAAACGTATCCTGTACAAATCTTTATTTCGTCGATTCCTGTCAGCACGTCAAGCAACATGATGGCGATACCCGTGATGCCATTGATGCGAACGGCATGATTCAATATGTTGATGTCTAGCCATCCAATACGTCTAGGCCTTCCGGTTGTTGTTCCGTACTCATGTCCGCGTTCGCGGATATATTTTGTTGTCTCATTCTCAAATTCCGTTGGAAAACTGCCGCTTCCAACTCGGGTCGTATAAGCTTTTGTAACTCCGATCACTTCATCGATGTATCTTGGCGCAATTCCTGTTGCCAAAGGAACAGAAGCGGCCGTCGGAGAAGAACTTGTAACATAAGGATATGTCCCGTGATCTAGACATAGCATCGTTCCTTGTGCACCTTCAAAAAGGATTGCCTTGTTCTTGTCTATCGCTTCATTCAAAAAAATAGACGTATCGATTGTGTTATCTCGGAACTTTTCTCCGTATGCGTAACTTCTATTGACTAAATCCTCAACCTTCAATTCCGGTTTGCCGAAAGCTTTGAAGATCGGGTTGTAATATTTCAGCGCCAAATTGATCTTATTCGTCAACCCGTCTTTGTCTGTCAAATCTCCAAACCTGATTCCGATTCTTGAAGCTTTGTCCGCATAAGCTGGTCCGATTCCTTTTTTTGTTGTGCCGATGGCGTCGGTTTGTTTGAGTTCTTCTTGTAACTCATCCATGATCAAATGGTAAGGCATCACTACGTGAGCTCTATCTGATATCAACAAATTTGGCTGTTTCAGTCCACTCTTATTGAGCATATCAAGCTCTTCAGTCAAAGCTTCAGGGTTTATCACCATTCCGTTAGCCATGACGTTGGTGGCTTTTGGGTTGAATACTCCGGAAGGAATCAAGTGCAGAGCATATTTTTTGTTGGCAAAAAAAATAGAATGTCCGGCATTGTTGCCGCCTTGGCTTCTGACCACAACATCCGCTTTCCACGCTAAGTAATCCGTGATCTTTCCTTTGCCTTCGTCTCCCCACTGGGTTCCGACTACGACTACGGTTCTCGCCAATTAACATCCCTCCTGAAAACATTATCATTATATCATATTGAACATGTATTGTAAGCAAAAAAAGAATGAAAAGCCGTTTGTAAACTTTTCATTTATTTTGTATGATCAATCTTTTTGTTTTTGTCTTATTTTGTTATCGATAACCCTGGCAATCCAGATTCCGCTGGCTCCAGCTTGTGCTAAACCTCTGGTTATTCCGGCTCCATCTCCACCAAAATACAAACCTTTGACGTTGGCTTCGAATTGATTGTCAATTTCCGGGCGCAAGGAATAAAATTTCGATTCAACACCGTAAAGCAATGTGTGTTCGGATGCGACTCCAGGTGTAATGTGGTCAAGCGCTTCGATCATTTCGATAATTGATTTCATCGTCTTGTACGGTAATACAAGTCCTAGATCTCCTGGAACGGCCTCTTCGAGCGTCGGGGTTACAAAACCCTCCGCTATGCGTTTGACCGTGGATCTGCGTCCTTTTTTTAAATCACCGTAACGCTGAACTATGACTGCTCCGTTGCTCAACATATTCGCAAGGCGCGAGACGCCGTGAGCATATTCGTTAGGTTGGTTGAATGGTTCAGTGAAATTGTGGCTTACAAGTATCGCAAAGTTGGTGTTTTTCGATCCGAGCGAACTATCATTATAAGCGTGTCCGTTCGCTAAGATTGTTCCGCTGTGGTTTTCAATGACGACATGTCCTGAAGGGTTGGAACAAAACGTTCTGACTTGATTCCCAACGCTAGTCCTGTAGATGAATTTTCCTTCATAAAGATGGTTATTGATTTCTTCCATGATCTCGTTGTTTGTCTCAACCCTGACGCCGATGTCGACGTGGTTTGTCTTCATTGGTATGTTGTGGGTTTGACAAACCGAGGATAACCATGTCGAACCATCACGTCCAGGCACTATGACAACGGACTCCGCGTAAATTTTTGCTTTGGTTTCTAAAATAACGCCCTTTATTTGGTCGTTTTCAACGATTATGTCTTGAACTTCTACTTTATAGAGCATGTCAATTTTGTCGAGCAGGTACTCATAGATGTTTTTAAGTATCGTCAGATTTATTTCGGTGCCAAGATGTCTTACTTGTCCCCGCAATAATTTCAATCCTACTGCCAAACCTTGTCGTTCGATGTTCTTGACTTTTTCGGTGTTCGGATCAGTTATTTCTTTCGGGGCTCCGAATTTGAGATTTATTTCGTCGGCACGACGGATCAAACTTTCGATGGTCTCGTCGTCAAGATACTCATTCATCCACCCGCCGTATTCGCTGGTGATATTGAATTTGCCGTCTGAATAAGCTCCGGCACCACCGAATCCGTTGGTTATCGAACAATGGGGAAGACAACCGATATATCCATTTTTTTGAACTGGACACTTGTTTATCTTCTTTTCCAAAATTGGACATCTGCGATTGTAAATATCATTGCCTTTATCAATGAGAAATATCGATAAATTTGGATTCAAATTGACTAATTCATATGCACACATGTATCCCGCAGGCCCTGCGCCGACGATGATTACATCATATTTGTCTTTCATAGATGAAGACACCCCTTTCGGACCGATATGATAATATCATCAAACCTATTCAAAAGCAAGAATTCTTGGAAATAAAAAACGGAGTCGAAACTCCGTTTTAACGTCTTGTGTTCTATTCAGTTCTTACCGGTAAAATAAGTTGGGTCAATCCAGGATCGTTGTCGCCTTCGATCACAAACGGTCTGATTTCTCCGGTGAATTTAACGTATATCTCTTCAGAATTGAAAGTCTTCAAAGCGTCCATGAAGTACTTAGAACTGAAAGCGATCTTGATTGACATTCCTATGGTTTTTTCTAAAGGATATACTTTTTCGGTTACTTTTCCTAATTCTGGCGAATTTGACGTGATTTCCACGACGTTGTCGTTTCTTAAATTGAGTTTTACGATACTGGAAGATCCTTCTTTGGATGAAAGCAACGAAGCTCTGTCGATAGCCACAAACAATTTTTCTTTATTGAATTTGATGATGACAGGAAATTCGACAGGAATCAGTCTTGAAGTTTCCGGGAAATTCCCGTCCAGAAGTCTCGATTGGAATAAGACGTTTCCATACTCAAACAAGATAGATTTATGATTGAGATGGATCAATATCTCTTCAAGGTTGCTTTCCAAAATCCTGAACAACTCGTCAAGGCTCTTTCCGGGGATGACAACGTTCATATTGTCTAAATTTTTCGGAATATCGACATTCTTTTGACTTAAGCGGAACGAATCAGTCGCTATCGCCATTAGTTTTTCGCCTTCAACGCGGATGTTCACGCCTGTAAGGATTGGTCTGTTTTCAATAGCTGAAGTCGCAAAAGTTGTCTGTCGGATGATCGACTTCATGATTTTTGAATCCAGTCTGATCGGCTCGTCGTTGAGTGGAAAATCAAGTTCCGGATAATCTTCAACGTTCAATAGATTCAAAGTAACGTCCGAATCACCAGCTAAGATTCGCAAGATGTTGTTGTCGATAACTGAGAACTCTACGGTTTCGCCTTCGAGCTTACGGATTATGTCGACAAAAAACTTTCCTGGTATGAGAATCTCGCCCTGCGACTCAATCTTTAAACTTTCGTCCTTGATTGAGAGTTTGATTGAAATATCTGAATTGCTTGTGATCGTGATTACTTCGTTTTGATAAACCTCAAGTTTTATGCCTTGAAGGTATGGTGCGGGGGTTTTCGTTGATAAAGCTTTTTGAGCAACGAGTAGATTGTTAAGCAAGACACTTGTGGAAATTATAAAATTCATAAGCGACCTCCTGTATTACATTAATTATCTTTTATCTTTTAATTATTATTGTTATTAGCGTTGTTGAAACGGTGACAAATGTATATCTATACACCTGTTATTATACCATAAATAGCGCTTGAAGTATACTTTTATTAATGTTAATAAACCTCAAAATCACGCTTTTTTTCCACATTTTATCAACAACTTGTCAATATCAGCTTTTTTATCTTTGTCAGTCAAAATGTCATGTGATATTTGCTCTATACTGTATATAACAGTCGAATGATCTCGGTTGTTGAAAATTTGACCGATCTTCTTGTAAGTCAAATCATATAATTCCTTGAGGATATACATGGAAATTTGCCGGGGATAAACATATTGTTTCTTGCGTTTTTTTGACAGAAGATCTATAGTTGATATATTATAATATGAACTTACAATATCAAGGACATTATTGAAATTGCTACGCTCGATGGTTTTATTGGAAATGTTTTTCGAGTTGACGAGATTTTTGAGCGCTTCCTCTGCGTTTTCGACGGTAAACTTATAGTCAAAAGCCGTGCAATAGAACAACACGCGTTTCAATGCACCTTCAAGCTCACGAACGTTGTTGTCGAAAATGCTGGCGATATAATCAAGGATATTTTCCGGAATCAAATCCGGATCAGCAGTTTCAGCCTGCAATTTTTTCTTCAAGATAAGAATTCTGTGTTCCAGATTCGGACGGTTTATATCTACGGAAAGACCCCACTCAAATCTGGAAGTCAAGCGACTCATGATATCAAACAATTCGGATGCTGGACGGTCGGAAGTTATGACGATTTGCCTATTCTCTTCCTTCAATTTTTCGAAAATCTTAAAAAATTCCAGTTGGGATTGGGTTTTACCCGACAAGAACTGAATGTCGTCAACCAAAAGTATGTCCACATTTTCATATTTTTTGGAAAACTCGTCGAAAGTCTTTTTTTGGGCGGCTTTGGCATAATCTTCGATAAATTGATCAGTCTTTACGTACAAAACACGCCTGTTCACATCGTTTTCCAAGATATAATTGCCAACACATTGCATCAAGTGGGTTTTTCCTAAACCCACATCACCAAAAATATATAAAGGATTTGCGACAACTCCCGGTTGGTCAGCAACTTTCATTGCCGAGGTATATGCCAAACGGTTGCTTGATCCGACAACGAAGTTATCAAACGTATAAAGGTTGTTAAGTCCAGTCTTATACTTGTCTTCCAAACCTTCTTCAGGTTTATTTATCTCATAAATCGAAGCTTTTGCCAATTCTTCTGCGGCTTGTTCCTTAGTAATTATCTTGAACATATGTTTGTCAGAAATATATTCGTTCAACATGGCGTTCAACCGGTTAAGATAAAAGGCTTCGATCTTGCTCTTGATGAATGAATTCGGAGAAATGAGATATATATAGTTGTTCACAACCTTAAAAACGTTGGAAATAGCCGAAAAATGTTCATTATAAACATCCTCGTCCAAAGTAAGTTGCAGTTGATACTTGATTTTGTCCCAAAGCTTCTGATATTCTTCCACTGGCGCTTACCTCTGTCTTAATCATAAATATAACATACAAAAAGTGGAAATTGTAACTTATTTCTCCACAAAAAATGTGGATAACTTTTTTATAAAAAATTAAAATCACAGATGAAATGTGGAAAAAACATTGCCAAACAACGCGGTTGAATTGAGTTTTCCACATATACTCAGACCGTCTATATCAACTTGATTGTGGACAATTGGGAAAAACGAAAGCAATCGCCAAAAGTCGCCAACAGCAAAATGTGGATAAAATGTCGATAAACTCAACCAAAAAGAGGAGTGTTCAATTATCCGCAAAATAGCGCGATTTGACGAACAAAAACTGTTGACATGGCCTGGAAAATCTTTTATAATGGTGTAGCATAGTTTAGGAAAGACAGTTTGGAGGTGTTGATTGTGAGTAGAACATATCAACCAAGCAAAATCAAGAGAGCGAGAACCCACGGATTCAGAGCTCGTATGGAAACCGCTAACGGCCGTAAAGTGTTGGCCAGAAGAAGAGCAAGAGGTCGCAAATCCCTTACGGTATCCGATCGCTAAAACCGAATAGAAATACACCAAACATATATTTGAACCTGTAATCACCTGAATAATATATTTTCGGTGATTTTTCTTTTTTAAGGGGATGAACCCGATTTGGAGAAGGCTTATCGAATCAAAAAAAGTACGGAAATTGAAGAAATCGTCAAATTGAAGAATAACGTAGCCAACAACTATTTCGTCGTCTACTACCGTTTTAACGACGGGAATACTCATTTCCGGTTTGCGGTCAGCGTACCGAAAAAATACGGATCCGCAGTTCAGAGAAATCAGATGAAAAGACGGATCAGAGAAATAGTAAGAGCTACTGGTTTCAACAATCAATACGATTTTTTGGTTATTGCCAAAACCAAGTCGGTGGATTTGGGATTTATAGAAATTAAAGATAATTTGCTTAAACTATTCGCACGCGCGAAAATATTGATAGAGGATAGGACAATATGAAAACAAACAAAATCATTGGAATCATCTTAGTTGCATTTCTGTTTTTAGGGTTGACAGGCTGTGGCGCAAAAGAGGCAGAAGTAACATTTGAAAATTACGAGAAAGTAGTCATACTCTCTGACGAATCAGACGATCCAACAACTTACGCCGGAACCATCGTCTTGCTTGGTGGAGCAACTGATACCACCAACTTCAACGATCAAAACGGAGACGGATATGTTGTCTGGGAATCTGAAGATTACTATGTAAAAGTCACTTATGATGACTTCAATGCAACCGCAAAAGAACAAACTGGACTTCGTTCAGCTTCGGAACCGGTGCCTATCGGCAGTAACGGTAGTTGGACCGATTGGGTCGTCAAGCAAGTTGCTATTTTCACATTCCACGCCAGCAATCTATTCGGACTGCTGGGAGGAACATACTACTACTGGATCGGCTTGTTGATAATGACTTTGGTCATTAGAACATTGGGTTGGCCGATTTACGCCAAAAGCAATGACATGACCATCAAAATGCAAATGGCACAGCCGGAACTTACCAAAGTTCAAGAAAAGTATCGTGGAAAGAGCGACCAAGCGTCGCAACAGCGAATGCAGATGGAAACAATGGAAATCTACCGTAAATACAAGATCAATCTGCTTGGCTGTTTCATGCCTCTTTTGCAAATGCCAATATTCTTGGCAATGTACTCGGTTGTACGTCGCTTTCCGATAACTCCAACCTCCGTCTTCGGAGATGGAAGTGTAGTAATGAACTATGACTTTTTGTGGACAGACCTGGGTAACACGAATATGCTTGAGAACCTTCCTTTGGCGCTCGTCGTCGTTGGAACGATGTTCCTCAGCCAGTGGTTGATGCAGAAGCGCACTCGTGATAATCAAAAGAAGAACCGTTACGTGGACGCAAAAGCCCAACAAAGCCAAAAAATGATGAAGTTCATGATGTACTTTATGATCCTGATGATGGGATATATCTCAATCGGAAACGCCGGTATAGCCTTCTACTGGATGCTTGGTAACTCTTACCAATTGTTCCAAAGCTATATCAGTCACAGAAAAGCCGACCAACGTCAAGAACAATTGCGAAAGCAGTTTTAACGAGGGGGAATTTCAATGAAATCAATTAAATTTGAGACCAAAGCCATCAATGAAAGCACACTCAAATATGCAGCTGAAGAACTTAAGGTCAACAAAGATTACATTGACTTGCAAATTGTCGAAGAGAAAAAAAGCATTTTGGGTTTGAACAAGACTTACATCGTTGAAGCAAAAATCAAGTTTGACCCACTTCGCGACGGGATTGAGTACTTGAAAAACATCCTGACTTCAATGGAAATTGAAGCCGTTGTCGAAGCGAAGCTTGAAGACGAGAGACAAATCCGCTTCTCGATCGATGCCAGCGAGAACCCGCTTCTCATCGGCAGAAACGGCAAGACGCTTGAGGCCGTCCAAAATCTGATGAAAAACTATATCAACCTCTTTACCGAAGACTTCTATATAGTACTCGTGGATATTGGGGGATATAAAGAACAAAGAAAGAAACAACTTGAGATTTTAGCGACCAAAACAGCCAAAGAAGTCGCAAAAACAAAAATAGCGGCACGGCTTGGCAAAATGAACGCTTACGAAAGACGGGTCATTCACACTAAATTATCCGACTGGCGCGACGTTGTTACTGAATCTGAGGGTGAAGAGCCAAATCGGCATGTTGTGATTAAACCCAGGCATCGGTAAATGGACCGTCTGATTGTCGGTCTGGGCAATCCAGGCAGAAAATACGCCAAATCCAAACATAACATCGGGTATATTTGCGTTGATGCTTATGCCGATGCGGAAAAACTCAAATTCAGGAAAGAGACGAAGTTTCTCGGTGAAACAGCCTTAATAAGTAATGTCATCTTATTAAAACCGAAGACATTCATGAACTTGTCCGGAAACTCCGTCAAAGCCGTGAGTGATTTCTATCGGATACCCGTTGAAAACATCTTGGTCATATCAGATGACGTGGACTTGCCGTTTGGCAAAATCAGGTTGCGCGAAAAAGGCGGATCCGGCGGACACAATGGATTGAAGCATATTATGAGCGCTCTTGGAAACGATGGGTTCAAACGACTGCGAGTCGGCATCGGTCGCGATGACTCCACGGAAGTGAAGGATCATGTTCTGAGCGATTTCTCGAAAGCTGAAATTCGTGAACTGAAAGATTTGACTCCAACATTGATCCAAATTATCGATGCATATGCCAACGGCGATGATTTTGTCTCGATCATGAACCGCTTCAACTAAAAAACATTTTCCAAACGACGCGCTTTGATCATTTTCAAAGCGCGTTTTTAATTGACATTCAGGCTTTTTAAGAACAGCAATAAATGCTATAATATTTCCTGAGGTCTATAACTGGTTACGGAAAGGAAAACAATATGGCAGAAGCAAACACGAAATATGCACTTATCACTGGAGCATCTAGTGGAATCGGAAAAGAGATCGCTTTGCTTCTCGCAAAGAAGAAGATGAACTTGATTCTTGTGGCGCGCAGGATGAATATTCTTGAAACGATGAAAACAGAATTGGAAATGCAGTATGGCATTGAAGTCGTCGTCAAAAATTATGATTTGGGAAACATTGACAACTGCGTGAAACTGCACAACGAGACATCTGAATTTGAGCCTGCCATCGTCATCAACAATGCGGGATTCGGACAAGTTGGGTTTTTTGATAAAATCCCGCTTGATAAAGAAAGAGAAATGCTTCGGCTAAACATTGAATCGCTTCACGCGATGACAAAGTTGTACCTCTCGACAATGAAAGAAGGCGTAATACTCAACGTGGCAAGCATGGCTGGATTTCTCCCGACACCATTGATGTCAGCATATGCCGCCAGCAAAGCTTATGTACTAAACTTTTCGAGGGCGCTGAACTATGAACTGAAGAAACAGAAACGCAACGTTAGAGTTCTCACGCTTGCGCCGGGACCGGTAGACACCGAATTCGCAGAAGTTGCCAATGCCACGAACAGCCTCAAAAGTTTATCAGCAGAAAAATGCGCAAGAATTGCAGTCAAAGGAATCGAGAAAAAGAAAGAACTGATCATTCCTGGATTCTTAATGAGACTCACGCATGTAGTAGTGAAGATAGTTCCGACCAGGTGGGTGTTGTATTTTGCCTACAAGCTTCAAAAATCCAAAAGATGACATTGATGAAATATTGACATACCCCCGGCGAGTTGAAAAACTCGCCTGAAGCACGTGAGGTGGAAAATGAGAAAAGCGATCGATTTTCTTCTTGAAAAATCAGAGTTCTCTCAACTGGTAAAAACTTTTGGACAAAGAGAACAGAATATAGTCGTAAAAGACTCAACGGAAGAGGTTGGGCTTTTGTTGGCGTGCGCGGATTACATTGATAATCAAGAATCCATCTTCGCCGTCGCTCCGAATTTGTTTCATGCTCAAATGATGTATGACAAGTTGAGTAACAGCCTTGGCGAAGAGAATGTCTTGTTCTTTCCTCAAGACGAATTCATAACCAGCGAAATGCTCGTTTCCTCTTGGGAGTTCAGGATCGAAAGAATTAATACCATTAAAGACATTCTGTCCGGGAAATCGAAAATAATAGTCACGCATCTACAAGGCGTATTAAAACCGCAGTTAACACTAAAACGCTGGAAAAACGCTATAATAAGGGCTTTTACAAATCAAGATATTTCAATAGGAACGCTAGTTGAGCAACTTATTAATCTTGGTTATTCACGAGAATACACGGTTGAAAAAATGGGCGATTTCAGTGTCAGAGGTGGAATTGTCGATGTCTATCCATTGGGAGAAGAAGCTCCGGTCAGATTCGACTTTTTTGGGGATGTAATTGAAACGATTAAGCTTTTTGATGTTGAAACGCAAAGATCGGTAACGACAGTCAGCGAAGTCTTCATCCTGCCGATGACAGAGTTTTTTTATTCCGAAGCAGATTACATGGCATTGAAGCACTCGATCAACGAAAAACTGATGACAAACACCTTTGTGGAGCCTGCCGCAAACAGGATCATGGAAGATCTGCAAAACTTGGAATCGCACCGCGATTTGGATCGACTTACGCGGTACATCCCTTACATGACCGATCGAACGTACACCATCATCGACTTCATTCCTCAAGCAAAAGTAAT
>JAFGQT010000074.1 GCA_016935515.1 Bacilli bacterium | reverse complement strand
TTGTCATGAACAGCGATCTTATCAAGAAAGCGATCGTTAAATTGGGGTTTCATTATCATGACGATGTATCGTCGTATTCAAATAAAGGAGGAAAAATATGAGAATTGTCTACATTGACATCGACACGACTCGCGCCGATCATCTTGGATGTTATGGGTACAACCGGAACACTTCGCCCAATATCGACGAGATCGCGAAGTCAGGAGTCGTGTTCGACAATTACTACACTTCAGACGCACCGTGTCTGCCATCGCGTACAGCGCTGTTTTCCGGACAGTTTGGCATCAACACAGGAGTTACTAATCATGGAAAGCTTGCTTCGCAGCCAAAACTTGATCCGGAACGTGACTTCAAGCATCGGTTTGAGACTGACAGCCTGTTCGGTATGCTTCGCAACAAGGGATTCCATACTGTTGGAATCACACCGTTTGCTTCACGTCATTCGGCTTGGCATTTTTACTGCGGCTTCAATGAGATTTACGACACCGGGAAATTCGGTGATGAATCGGCACACGAGATATTGCCGATAGCGGAGAAATGGTTGAAGGAAAATGCTGAAAGCGAGAACTGGTATCTGCATGTCAACTTCTGGGATCCGCACACGCCTTATCGTGTTCCTGAGGATGTGGAAAATCCGTTTGTTAATGACCCAGCTCCTGCTTGGATCAGTCAAGAAGTCTTTGACGAACATCACAAACTGGCCGGTCCTCACTGCGCCCAAGAGATCGGGATGTACAGTGATTTTGTCAACAAAGACAAATTCCCACGTCAACCGGGAAGACTAGACAATCTAGAAGACGTCAAGCGATTATTTGATGGCTATGACCTTGGAATCAGATATGCTGACCAAGCCGTCGGCAAGATCGTCGATATCCTCAAAGCAAAAGGTATTTACGAAGATACTGCGATCATCATCTCCAGTGACCATGGGGAAAACCTTGGCGAACTTGGCATTTACGCTGAACATGGAACAGCAGACAATATAACCTGTAGAATTCCCATGGTTGTTAAGTGGCCAGGCGGCGTCAAAAATCATCATGACAAGGCATTCCATTACAACCTTGATTTGGTGCCCACAATCGCAGAGTTGATCGAGTACCAAAAACCGTCGAAATATTGGGATGGCAAGAGTTACGCTTCAACGCTGACATCAGGAGATGCCACTGGTCATGATCATCTGATCTTGTCGCAAATGGCCCATGTCTGCCAGCGCAGCGTCAGGATGGGAGACTATCTATACATGCGAACCTATCACGACGGATACCATTTCTTTCCCAAGCACATGCTTTATAATGTAATAGAAGATCCGCATTTGCAACGTAATGTTATCGACAGACATCCAGAGATCAAACTTCAGGCCGAGAGTATCTTATTTGACTGGATAGATACCCAAATGCTCAAAATGGACATCAAGCAAGACCCGCTATGGATTGTTATGTCAGAAGGCGGACCTTTCCACGCAAACGGTAATCTCGAACGCTATTGTCAAAATCACCTTACTAAGACAAATCGAACTGAATACATCGAAGCATACAAGAAAACGCATCCGGAAGAGTTCAAGAAACACTGAACAAGAATTCATTTATAACGCTATCTGAAGTGTTTTTATGCAAAAGAGCGGTTTTTTTGTGAAACGTTTGATTAATTTGTTTCTAATTGTTGACAAACGCTTTTCTTGATGATATTATGAACTCGAAGTAAGCGATTACACTCGCTAAAAAAATAAATAAAAGGAGAGAAAAGGAGAAATTATGAAGAAACTAGTGTTATTCATGGCTGTTTTTGCTTTGGGCTTTGTTTTCGTTGCCTGCAATGGCGAAACGACAACTGCAAGCACCGCTGCGACAACAACTACCACACAGGCTGCGACGACTACTACCACAACACAGGCTCAGACAACCGCAACCACAACAGGTACAACTGCTGCAACAACTGCAGCAACTACAGCTACCACCACAGTTGAAAAAACGATCATTACATACTGCGGTTGGAACGTAGGAACTGAAGAGGAAAACAACCTGGTTCGTAGGACTATCGCAGCGTTCAATGCGCAAAGCGATACTATCGAAATCCAGATTGTAGCCCCATCAGGCAACTACGACGAATTCTTGGCTACACAAGCTGCTGCAGGGACATTCCCCGACATCGTGTTGGCGGGCAACGTGCCAAACCATATCATATTGGGATATGCAGCGGACATCACTGCTCTTACAGCGGCAGATGATGAATGGCTAGACGTTCCAGTTTCGCTTCGCGATGCTATCACTTATGACGAGAAAGTCTTCGCGGTGCCTTCGAGCATGCACTATCTTGGACTGTACGCTAACCTCGATTTGATCGACAACAGTGGCGTATTGACTGATTTCACTGCCCTTGATTATTCATTGGATGATTGGGTAGCCGCAGTAGAAGCTGCTACAGACACCACTCACACTGATGGAACATCGACTGCTGGTATCGTCCATCCCGGAAACTTCATCAACTTTGTTCCTTACGTACTTGACCAAGAAGCCACAGAACCTCTTGGAATCACTCATTTCGCACTCGCGGGTGACGAATTCCTGTTCAACTCTCAACCTGTCAAAGATGCGCTTGCGCTGATTGCCAATATGGTTGAGCAAGGCTGGTCAGTAAGTGCCTATTCAACAGCTCCTACTGGAACGACAGAAAATCCACTTCCAAGTGAAAGAGAAACATTGTTCGGCAATAACTGGGACGGAAACGCATTCCGTATCGGTCAAGTCGCATTCGCATGGGAAGGCACATGGGGTTCAGCTGGATTAGCTGATGCAGCAGACGGCGTATTCGACATTCAATTTGTTGGTCTACCCGGCGCATCGGTTGTCGGCGTTTCTGACTTCATGACGATTTCTAAGACTGCAGAAGATCTTGAAGCAGCTTATGAAGTTGCCAAATGGTTGACTTTCGGAATTGATGGCGTCAACAATCGTTTTGACATCATTGCCAATACGACTCCGGACACCGTCAATGGTGAAGTTGCCCTTTCGGTAAATGGTCTACCCATCAACAACACGCAATCTGTCATCGACGCATGGTTCGTTGACTATCCAGTTCCTGGCGTTCAAGAATTCTTTGAAGGCGCAGCCGCTGGTACGGTTACCGTTCTTGTCGAAGGTAACAAATTCGTTCCGGGATTCATCGAAGCCAGATTCAATTATGACACTGGAATTGAAGGTGCAACAACTTCAAGACCTGATTGGGAAGCTGGAAGAACCTTGTCGATCGGCGATCTGATTTGGGACGCTCAAAGCAACCTTATCGTTTACTCCGATTACATGACGCAACAACTTCAAGATTCAATCAACTACACGTTCATTATGGCTCAACTAGAGCTTCAAGAAGCAATCGACAACTATTAATCGGAAGAGTTGGTCACAATTATGGCAAATATTCTGATCCGCAAAGGCTTATTGTACTTTCTTGGCATTTGCATCACCATATTTGTTCTGACCTTCATAACTTCAGGATTTATCCGTGTAAACGTTGAAAATATGGGGGGTAATTCTTATTACCCCTCATATCCTTTATACGAGGCATATGCTGATGAGAATATAGTCCAGTCAATTTCGATGACGGACTATTTGGCAGATAATGACATAACTCCCGCTCTTGATGCCAAAGGTTATGATGGTTCAGTGCTTGATTGGCATGGCGAAATGCCTGATACATTATCTTTTTTGATCGATGTCCCAGTGGCGGGAACATACAGTTTAGCACTGGATTTTCTTTCTTCTACAGAGTCGGTCAAACCGAACGAAATAACCGTACTGATCAACGATGAATTACAGACAGATAGTGCGGAAAACATGCAATTGTTGCCAAGGTGGGCAACTGAAACTGAAGAAGTCAGGTTTGACAGCTATCATAACCAGATTCTTGCTCGTCATGAGTCGGCCGATCATTGGTCGACCATACAGCTTCGCGACCAACTGTTTTTGGATGTGGAGCCGGTAACATTTGATTTTGTAGCTGGCATCAACGAAATCACCATTACACGTGAACAAGGTGAATTTCTTTTAGGCAATATCCATATCGTTGAGCCTGATGAATTGAAAGCTTATACTGAATATCGAACATTATACGGCCCTGTTGATACGAATGCCGTGTCTTTGGTGTTGGAAGCGGAAGAATACACTTACAAAAATAGCATTGCGATTCTTCCTGGAATCGAAAAGTCACCTTCCGTGTCCCCGTTTTCTTCGGAAAACAACTATATGAACATCATTGCCAGTTCATTTAGCGATACTGGCAATCGATTGACTTATGCATTTGAAGTTGAAACCGAAGGCGACTATGAAATTACTCTGAAATACAAAAATGACACGTACTCGAATCGGGCGTCGTTTCGAAACATATATATCGATGATCAAATACCTTTTGCCGAGTTGGCGGATTATAAGTTTGAATATGCATCAAAATGGACCAACGAAACTCTAGGTGATGAAGAAGGAACATACAAGATCCATCTTGATCAAGGAGTTCACTATCTCGCGCTGGAAGCTTCCAGTGGAGTGTTTGCGGACGATTACCGGAGAATTCTTGAGATCATCGACGAGATCAGTGAATATAGTCTTGAACTCAAGCGTTTGACGGGAGGCGAAAGCGATGTCAACCGCGAATGGGATATCGAGTCTTTCTTGCCAGATACAAGCGAGATGCTTTCGGTATGGAATGATGATCTTGAATCGATCTATGA
>JAFGQT010000073.1 GCA_016935515.1 Bacilli bacterium | reverse complement strand
CTTAGGGCCGTAACCGACTACGATTATGAATTTCAACTTACCAATTTCAATCGTCGCATCAGCAACGCAATCGATACCGTTTTTCTCATGACCGAAGGCGAATTCTCTTACCTTTCATCTTCGTCTGTCAGAGAACTCGCAGAGTTCGGTGGCGATGTTTCACCTTTTGTTCCGCCTCTTGTTAAAAAAGCCATTGATCTCAAAGTCAAATCCAAACATCCTGCCATCCGCAAATGATGGCTTTTTGTTTTGATTGAAGTTCTTTTTCAGACTTTTGCAGCACGATAATGGGGGATAGGATGAACGATATCAAAGATCAGAACATTGCAATTGAACCTACTGGCATCACTGGCATCCATCGTATTTTCCAGACCGATGGTTTTCCAGGATCACCGTCGATGTATGCTCTTATCAGAGGCAAGAAAATCACGCTTATCGGTATGAACAGCGTTTTTCCTTGGGAAAACGTTTTTTCCTTGATCACCGAGCTTGAGCCATCCTTTTCGTTAGAGGCTTTGATCGTTACCGAGACAGATACTACCAATATCAACGCACTTGCTAGATTGACCGCGACTCTGTCTAAACCAATTGTCTACTTAAACCAAGACTGCCTTGAAACTCTACCAAAAGGTTTTGAAGGGCTTACTGTAAGGACAATCGGCGAGTGTGAGTATCGACTGGCTTCCGATATCGAGCCTGAACTGCAGTTCATTCCCATGCCTTTCGTGGATAAGTTCAACAGCTTCGCCGTCTACGATACCAAAACGCGAACGCTATTTTCTGGGAGACTGATGGACAGCCCATTAAGTGGAACATCCGCTCAAGATCTTGACGAACTTGTAAAATGGCATTCACTTTCGCTTCCAAGCAGTGATTTTTTGCGCCCAGTCATCAACAGACTTTCACTGTTCGAATTTGACCATGTCCTGACGATGTCAGGCAGATCATATGACCGTGAATCAGCCAGATCCCTCTTGGATCGCTTGAGCAAGCTAGACTTTCACAACACGCTTGTGAATCTAGAGTCAAGACTAGTGTATTCGGGAAAACTCAATTACCAGATTTTCCTCAACCAGGCTTTGATGCAACTAAGGCGTCTTTATAGTGATCAAGAGATCGCTTCCGTGCTAGAGAATCAGAATCTTCCTTTTGATGTCGAAACTTTCAAGTTCACTGCCGCAGCCAATGATGATGTCCGTGTTTGGGAGAAAGTATTCGAACTAATATATCGCAAGAAGGGCCTTGATTGGTTGGATGCTCTCGAGCCGACGGTCATCAAGGCGGAATCTTTGTTTGAAATAGCACGCCCGAAGATATATTCGACAAACAGAAAAAAATCGAAGCAAGACGTCAAACAACTTACGGACAAACAGAAAGAGTTGGAAAGAGAGCTTGCCACGGTCAAAGAACAACTTGATGCAACGGCAGACAAACTTGTCAGGGACGGATTGACAGGTTGTTACAACGAGAGCTTTTTACGCCAGTTCCTGATTGTCGAAGGTACCAAGCGTTCAGTCTCTGATTTGGCAGGGATCGATCCGGCTCTTATCTATCTCAGCATCGACAACATGCTGGGCATAAACGCCCGTTACAGTAAAGCTGTTGGCGATGAGACGCTTCTCAACGTCGCTTATATCCTTAAACAGACCATGAGCAAACCCGAACTTGTGTTCAAGCGCAACGGCCCAGGTTTTGTCGTCTATATTGAGAACACCGTGAAGGAAGACCTTTATCAGACGGCCTCATTGATTCAAACAAGTGTATCACGCTCGCAGTTGTTCATCGAGCCGGTAACTGTTTCCTTGGCTCTGGTCAGATTTTCCGAATTCATCGGTCAAGCAGAAGGCGAAGCCTTGATCGATGCGGTTTTGGAGACGGGATCCGAACGCATCAAACTCGTTCATTTACAAGGGCCGAATTCTCTGATTGACTCCGCTTCCGTGATTGAAAAAGTTGTCAAGGGCAATATCTTGATCGCCGACGAAGAGATCCAACTCAAGTTGTTGACGAATTATTTCCGCAAAGCGGGATATCAAGTTTTTCAAGCTCGTGACGGTTTCGAGGCTTTGGATCTCGCCAAGTCTAACCGTATGGACGCAATGATCATAGCGAAGAATATTCCGAAGCTTGACGGATTGACCTTGAAAAGCCATTTGAATGAATCAACGTTTACGATGAACGCGCTTTATCTTTTGACAACGTTCATCAAAACTCCGGAAACAATCTTCCGTGCCAACCGGCTCGGAGTCAATCATGTTCTGCAAAAGCCTTTGATATTTGCGGAGCTGCTGGGTTTGATTCAAAGAGAAACAAGACAACGGGGAGAATGACATGACCGTCGAAACAATCCTCACCGCAATGCTGGTTACCGCAGGTTTGACTGTAGTTCTAGCCTTCCAAATCTTCATCAACCGCAAAGTCAATTTGCATAGACAACGTCTCAGAGATAGTGCGGACGCTTTTTTCATTGAGCGCTATTTCAATGATTCATCGAAAGAACTCCCGATTCCAAAGCGTTTTTTTCTCGAAAGCTACATGAGATTTTCAGAACAAGAGGTCATGACCGCAGAACTTAAACAGCGAATACTTTCGGATTTCCAAAGATTTGGAATTATTGAAAAACATATACGAATGCTCGAATCAAGGTTCATCTATCGAAGGAAGAGGGCCATAGTTTGCTTAGGGTATTTCACGAACTCACGAATCAAGGAGAAACTGCTGGAAGCGCTTAAGAAAGAGAAACGCGAACACGTGAAGATCTACATCTTAAACTCCTTGAAGAACAAGATCGATCAGTACGTGCTCAACTCGATCATCGACAGCATCGTTGGTAGCCGCAGATTTTATCAACAGCGCGTCATCGGGATTTTGCAGAAATACTTGGTTCAAGTCGAGGCGCATTTGCAAAATATCTTCAGACGCCCTGAGATGGAGATCAAGGAAGTGTTCGTCGATTTGACGAATGTCTATTACCGTCCGGAGTTCAAGCAAGTCCTCATCGAAGAGCTTGCCGGTATCGAAGAGTATTTTTCAGGTAGCGAACATCCGACGTTCTCAACACTCAGAAAAGCGCGCGTCATGCGGCTGTATTATGCTGTTTTGAGTGCTCTTGGCAATGTCTATGATACGCCGCTTGACGACGGGAAATACCTTGACCACAGTGATCTCGAAGTCGTTCGTATTGCCACTAAATCATTTGTAAATTTCGGCGATTTTTCCGCAGTCACGACTTTGCTGGAGTATGCGGATGGTTCCGAGAAGGACGAAATCCGTGCCCATACGATAATCAGGATCCTCGAGAACAACCAAAGCCTACTTAATGAAACCCTTAGTCTCGTGACCAGTTCTACCGATCCTGATCGCAAAGCCTTATTGGCGCATGTTCTGTCGCACAAAATTGAGTATCTGATGCTGAAACTTCTTTATCAGAACCGTCCGATGCTCAAACAATTGCTCGAACTCATGGTCGAGCATGACTTTACGGCTGATCTGATCCAGTTTCTAAATCAAAACACCGATCTGAACATAAACGATATTCTCAGAGAACTCTTGCAACCGATGACTGTGTCTTATCCGAAATTCGCCTTGGAAATGTCTGAATATCTCCGGGAAGACTTATTGAAGAGTTACGATTTGAAACCTCAGAAAAAGAAGAAGTCAGATAAGCCTTCAGGCCCTCCTGAAGTCAGAAAAACCCGTTGGTTGATCATGCAATTGATCATCGCAATACTCAGCCTGCCAATCTTATTCGTTTTGCTGAAGGGTTTTTCGCTCAAGGGTTTGAGCGACAGGGAGATATTTATCGAGTATATACTCTCCCTTAACCGCTGGTTCATTGTCTACTATCTTGTTGTTAATTTTCTTTATTTGACTTTAGCGCTGTTTTCAGCCATAGGTTCTGGAAGAAACCGTCGCAATTGGGCGCTTAAAAAACAAGGATTTCTGTTTGAACCCCATGCTCTACCATCGATATCGATCATCGCGCCAGCCTACAATGAAGAACTTTCGATAGTCGACAGCGTCGAGTCTTTGCTGAATCTCAACTATCCATCGATCGAGGTGATCGTCGTAAACGATGGTTCAGCTGACGGTACCTTGGAAAAACTCATCAACCACTTCAATCTCGAACGCGAAAATTTAACCGACAAAAGTGCCATCCCGACAAGACCGGTAAGAGCGATATACCGAAACAAGTTCATCGATTCCTTACTTGTAATCGACAAGGAAAACGGCGGTAAGGCTGACGCCCTTAATGTTGGGATCAACTATGCAAATTCCGAATATGTCTGCGGGATCGACGCCGATTCGCTTTTAGAAAAGGATTCTTTGTTGATACTGATGTCTTCAATACTTGACAGCGACAGGATAACGCTCGCGCTTGGCGGTGCTGTTGTCCCTGTAAACGGATGTACAGTCGACCACGGACAGATTGAAAGCCACAGGATGCCCAGATCTTGGTTAGCTAGGTTTCAGACAATCGAATATTTGCGTGCCTTCAATGTCAGCCGAACTGGATTTGCCCACTTAAGGTCTTTGCTTATTGTTTCCGGAGCTTTCGGTGTTTTTGAGAAACGTATCCTTACCGAAGTCGGCGGCTATCTGACTGTGAGTTCCTTAAAGAAGGATACAGTCGGTGAAGACATGGAACTTGTGGTGAGAATTACTCGGAAAGCGTACGAGGAGAAACTGAATTTCCGAATCGATTATGTCGACATCGCAAGATGCTATACCGAAGTGCCAGAAGAAAGAAAATCCTTTTTCCGCCAAAGGAATCGTTGGCAGCGAGGATTGGTGGATATATTGTCGTATCATCGATCTTTGATATTCAATCCCCGTTATGGTCGCGTCGGGTTTTTGGGAATGCCCTATTTTTACCTATTCGAGATGATCGGCCCACTATTTGAAGTTCAAGCCTACTTGGCAATTATCCTTGGATTCGTCTTTGGCTTACTAAATATCGAAATTGTGCTCCTGTTGCTGTTTGTCACTGTCGTTCTAGGAATGTTTGTCTCGATGCTCTCGCTTTGCATTAGCGAAAGACGATCCACTTCCTATCGATTGAAAGATTTATTGATGCTGGTGCTTATTGCCATTGTCGAAAATTTTGGCTGGCGTCAACTCATCAGTCTATACCGTGTCAAGGGGTTTATCGTATCCTTTAGAGAGAACAATGTCTGGGGGCAGATGAACCGAGTCGGCTTTAAAAAATAAGTCGGTTTTTTCCCGTCTTGGCGGGGATTTTTCTTTACAAAAAGGGACGGTAGTATTATAATAATTATTGCGTCACGACTCGGTAGCTCAGTTGGATAGAGCAACGGCCTTCTAAGCCGTCGGTCGGGGGTTCGAATCCCTTCCGAGTCGCCACTTAAAATCCAAACCGGCGAATGCCGGTTTTTTGTTTAATCTGCCTTACAATTGTTGTATAATGACTTTGAGGTGATCACAATGAAATCAAACTCCTTTGCTGATTCAATCGCAAGAATTGCTGCCCT
>JAFGQT010000072.1 GCA_016935515.1 Bacilli bacterium | reverse complement strand
TCATGCCACAATGACACATCCTCATATGCAGGAATCACATATCCTCTCAAGACCCTGGCAAGACCACAAATGTTCTCGCTGGCAATTGGATTATGCTTGTGTGGCATTGCGGAAGAACCTTTCTGGGTACTCTTGAAAGCTTCTTCAACTTCTCCAACTTCGCTGCGTTGCAAATGTCTGATTTCAGTAGCGATTTTTTCCAATGAAGTTCCTATCAAAGCCAATACGCTAATATATTCAGCGTGGCGATCCCGCTCAAGCACCTGAGTTGAAATTGCGGGGACTTCAAGTCCAAGTCTTTCGCAGACAAATTTCTCAACTTCTGGATCTGCAAATGCATAGTTTCCGACAGCGCCACTGAGTTTTCCGACTTCAACGTTTTTGCATGCATTCGTCAGCCTGTCAAGATTGCGACGCATATCGTCGTACCATAAAGCAAACTTCAGTCCAAAAGACGTGATGTCCGCATGCATGCCGTGTGTTCTTCCGATAACAGGAGTATTCTTATATTTGTATGCTTTTTCTTTCAAAACTTCCATGAATTCTTTCAAGTCGTCAATCAAAATTCGATTTGCCATTTTAAGCCTTGCGCCCAAAGCGGTATCGACAACGTCGGTCGAAGTCAATCCATAATGGATGAATCGCCCTTCTGGACCTAAACTTTCTGATACAGCTCTTGTAAAGGCAATCACGTCATGATTTGTTTGCGATTCGAGTTCAGTGATTCTTTCAAGCGTAAAGTTTGCGTTCTTTTGGATAGCTTCAAACTCGGATTTCTTGATGAGCCCCTTCTCATGCCAAGCTTCTGCATTGAGAATCTCAATCGTCAAATATGTCCGAAACTTCAATTCCTCAGACCAGATTTGTCGCATTGTTTCGCGGGTATATCTGTCGATCATGATTTTTCCCCCAAAATGGATTTATAACAAGAAACCGTATTTTCCAACAAACAAGCAATAGTCATTGGTCCTACACCGCCGGGTACAGGTGTTATGTATCCCGCAACTTCTTTGACCGATTCGAAGTCAATGTCTCCGAGCAGTTTGTCATCGACTTTGGATATTCCCACATCAATTAGGACTGCGCCTTTTTTGACGAAATTTATATCAACCATTTTGGGTTTTCCGGTTGCGGCCACAAGAATGTCGGCTTCTTTTGCGACCTTCTCCAGTTCTTTGGTTTTGCTGTGGCAGATGGTAACTGTTCCGTTAGCTTTGAGAAGCAACAGCGCCATGGGTTTGCCAACGATCTGGCTTCTGCCAATCACAACGCAACGCTTACCTTCAATTTGGATATTGTATTCATCTAGGATTTTCATTATCCCAAGCGGAGTGCAAGGGACCAACCCAGGATACCCGGAAGTAAGTTTGGCAACATTAGTGGGTGTAAAACCGTCAACGTCTTTTGTTGGATCGATCCTGGAAATGATCTTGTTAGCGTCAAGATGTTTTGGTATTGGCAGCTGTAACAATATGCCGTGTACTGTTTTATCTTCATTCAACTCATCGATCAAATCAAGGATTTCGGCTTCGGTTATGTCGATTTCCCGTTTAATGACTGTGCTTTTGATTCCAACCTTTTCACAAGCTTTTTCCTTGCCGCGGACATATGTCTGGCTCGCCGGATCAGATCCAATCAATATAACTGCCAAATGTGGGATTATTCGCTGCTTTCTAACAAGCGCTTCTACGTCTTCTTTAACCTTGTCTTTGATTTTGGCGGCGAGCGCTTTGCCGTCAATGATCACGGCGGACATTATTCTTCTTCCTTATAAATATATTTATCGACTATTTCGCCATAATATACGGTATGGTTCGTCTGACTAGAAGAATTGGGATTATAGTATCTTGTCTTGACGATGTTTGGGACAACATTTTGATCAAGTGTCTGTTTATACAATATTTTGCATTCATAATGCAATCCCGCCTCTTTGATTACCGGTACGGACACTTTTCTCCCGGGAAGAGGGTGAAGGTCGCATTCGCGAAATTTATCGTAATCCCGCATTGATTTTGTTCCGCAAAAAGCAAGTTCCTTGATCATGTTTCTTAAGAAAGGTACGCTGACAGTGAATTCATCGCTGTTGTCGATGAGATCATATGTTGCTCGGGAATCTCTCACTAAAACAATGAAGATTGGTCTGCCCCAAATGACCATTATGCCGCCCCAACCAATTGTCATTGTATTCGTCTTTCCCGCATGGCTGGTGGTCAGGAATACGCCTTGCTCCATGTGTTCCAGTACAGTGTTGGCGTGTTCGAACATTCCTATTTCCTGATACATCGTATCACTCTCCTTCGAATATGATTATATCATACGACGAATGACATATAAAGAAAATCCCTAATTAGAGGCTCCAACTAATAAACAAAAGTAGAAATGGGGATAAATCTCGATTTTTTTATCAAAGAACACGATTATATGATAAAATTATATAAACATAAACCAGAGGTACTGACGATGAACATAGGCATAGTCGGACTTGGGTTAATTGGTGGATCCATAGCCATGAAACTCAGAGAAAAAAACACAATTCATGCGTTTGACATATCTTCCGCAAGTCTTGAATACGCGCTTGAAAACAAGATCGTCCATCAAGTTTATTCTGATGTAGAAAAATTTCTGCCGGAAGTGGAAGTCATTTTCCTTGCATTGTACCCTAACGACTGCAAGACTTTTTTGGTTGAGAACATGGCCGCTTTCCGACCTGGAACAATCATCATCGAAATTTCTGGTATCAAATCCGGTCTTGTAAAAACCATAGCACCTGTGCTTCGGGATGATATCGATGTGATATTTACGCACCCAATCGCCGGAAGGGAAAAAATCGGTGTATTCAATTCTTTGGAACGGTTGTTTGATGGTCAAAATTTTGTTATCGTCAAAACTCCAACAAACAGGATTCACGCACTAAACAAAACCGAAAAATTGGTCAAAGACCTCGGATTCAAGAATATTACCTATCTCAGCTCGGAAGAGCACGACGAGATCATTGCCTATACTTCACAACTTGCCCACGTGATGGCGCTTGCGTTGATGGACTCTGATGGAAAAAACTACGACACCGGAAAACTTATCGGCGATTCTTTCCGTGATTTGACAAGAATTGCAATGATCAATGAGGATCTGTGGAGCGAATTGTTGATAGAAAATAAAAAGTATTTGTC
>JAFGQT010000071.1 GCA_016935515.1 Bacilli bacterium | reverse complement strand
GAACGTCGACAAGATGATACTGAAAGAAGCTGATGTACTTCCGCACGCTTTGATAAACAATGTTGAAACCAAACTTGGAAGACAAGGGGAAATCCTAGTTGGGTATGTTGAATGGTTGCGCGACAGAATCATCAAGTATCGTTTGAATGAAACATACTCTCCGGTTCTTCATATTGACGTGTACGGGACTATAGGTATTGCATTCGACAATGATATCGACAAAATAGTCGATTACCTTTTGAAATTGGAAGCCACCGCAAAACCTTTCAAACTCCGGGTTGAAGGGCCAATAGATTCGGGCGATCGGGAAGGCACCATGAACTACTTGAAGATTTTGACAGAGCGGATTGACCAAATCGGTTCGACTATTGAAATCGTTGCGGACGAGTGGTGCAACACCTTGGAAGATATAATATACTTCGCAGACAACCGCGCAGGACATATGTTGCAGATCAAGACACCTGATCTCGGCGGAATAAACAACATCATCGAAGCGATATTGTATTGTAACAAGGTAAATATCGGCTCTTATTGTGGCGGAACATGTAACGAGACAAACGTTTCCGCAGAAGTAACGACAAATATCGCTATCGCCTGTGAGGCTAACCAGTGTTTGGCGAAACCCGGTATGGGAGTTGACGCTGGCTTCATGATCGTCAAGAATGAAATGAACCGCGTCTTGGCTAGGGCAAATAAATAACGGAGGCTAAGCATATGAATATCGGCATTGCCGGATCACTCGAATCGAATGATGCATTGGTGACTGTGAAGGCCGCCGATACAACCAAGATTGAAATTCACAGCATTGTGGATGTTTTTTACCATGACCAGATCGAAAAGGTTGTGAAAGATGTGCTGTCAAAAAAGAAAAACGACAAGATCCACGTAATCATCGAGGACAAAGGCGCGCTTGATTATACAATCAAGGCTAGGCTATTGACTGCCCTAGCAAGAATGGAGGCAAACAATGCTTAGAAGTCTCCTTTTTGTGCCCGGGAACAACCCGGCAATGATCCAAAACGCCGATGTGTTTGGCTCGGATGCGGTGATCTTCGATCTGGAAGATTCCGTCCACGTCGCTGAAAAAGACAACGCTAGAAACTTGATCAGCGAGTATCTTGAAACATATCCTGTTTTGCCTGACGTTGTTATTATTCGAATCAATTCACTGGATACACCGTTTTGGGAAGCCGATCTTGATGCTGTGGTATCCAAGAGTGTCGACTGGATCATGTTGCCAAAGGCCGGAGTTGAAGAAATAAAAAAACTGACACTTAAACTTGAAAGCATCGAGAAAATCAAACAAATAGAAAAAACGATCAAGATTATGCCGATTATCGAATTGGCTTCGTCACTCGTCGATCTTGAGAATATAGCCAAACAGGAACGTGTCAAAGGCGTGCTTTTTGGCGCTGAGGATTATCGGGCTGACATGGGAATCAAGCGCAGCGATACCGGTGTTGAATTGCTCTATCCGAGATCGCGGATCGCGGTTGTCGCAAAGGCGTCAATGATTGAAGCCATTGACACTCCCTTTGTGGATGTCATGAACGATACTGCACTGATAAGTGATTGTCATAACGCAAGCGCTTTGGGGATGACCGGTAAAGCCGCCATCCATCCGCGACAAGTGATGACAATCAACGATTCGTTTTCTCCACCAAAGGATCAGATCGAATGGGCTTCAAAAGTCATGAAGGCAAAACGACAAGCAGATGAGAAAAATCTCGGCGTTTTCAGTTTGGACGGAAAGATGATCGATAAACCAATTATTGCTAGGGCCGAATCAATACTAAAAATCGCAAAAGAATATGGAATCGGAGGCGAAGCGGATGACTAACAGCCTTGGAAGAAATGTTCCCGAAGGCAAGAAACCTTTTGTTTCGTCTACAGATTACAAGAGCCATAAACGTCAACAGATCGGTTTAAAGACCCAAGCGGAAAAACCTGTATTTTATGAATCTTTAGAAACGGCTTTTGTTGATCTTTCGTTGCACTCGGGTATGACATTCTCTTTTCATCACCATTTGCGAAGTGGAGATAAAGTGTTGAATCAAATCGCAAAACTGATTGAATACAGCGACTTGAAAAATATAAGCCTTGCACCAAGTTCGATCTTTCCACAATATGATTTATCCGAACTCATCAGATCCGGAAGAATCAACAACATATACACTAGTTACCTTAACGGTCCGGTTGCGGATGCGATTCAAGACGGTCATTTAAAAGGCGAACTTATAATGCAAACACATGGAGGCAGGGCAAGAGCCATCGAGAGCGGGGAACTAGCGATTGATGTTGCCTTCTTGGCGTGCCCGACAGTTGATTTGAATGGCAACGGATCTGGAGCCATAGGCAAGAGCGCTTGCGGGACTCTCGGATATGCAGTGAGCGACCTCATGTATGCTAAAAAAGTCGTCTTGATTACGGACAACATCGTGGACAAACTCGAAAAATACCAATTTGACCATAGATTCGTTGACATGGTAGTCAAAGTCGATTCCATCGGTGATCCAAAGGGGATCGTTTCCGGAACCACAAGAATCACAAGAGACCCGATCGGGTTGAAAATAGCTCACGATACCGCCTTGATGCTCGAGGCTCTCGGTGAGATCAAACCAGGAATGTCAATCCAGACCGGTGCCGGAGGCACATCGCTTGCGGTTGCGGACGCGATTGACAAACTAATGGTCAAACATCAAATCAAAGGTAGTTTCGCTTCTGGCGGAACGACCGGCTTTCATGTGAATATGTTGAAACAAGGACTTTTCTCAAAATTATATGACGTTCAGTGTTTTGATTTGGAAGCAGCTGATTCTTATCGCGTCAACGCCTTTCACAAAGGCATATCCGCTTCCGAATACGCCAATCCTCATGATCCGAAAGCAATTGTCAACAAGCTGGATATAGTAATACTCGGAGCCACAGAAATCGACTTGAAATTCAACGTGAACGTGACCACCGATTCTTTCGGGAAAATCATCGGCGGTAGCGGCGGACACGCCGATACGGCCAACGGGGCAAGAATAACGATTATCACTGCCCAGTTGATGCGGGCAAGGATACCAATTGTCAAAGAGAAAGTTCACACCGTTACAACCCCAGGGTCGGATGTGGATATCTTGGTTACGGAAAGAGGAATAGCAGTCAATCCATTGCGAAAAGACATAATTACCAAGTTGGAAGCAGCGAAGTTCAAATTCGTTACGATACAATCGTTGTTAGAGATCGCTGAAAAGATTTGTGGAAAGCCAAAAGAACTGCCAGAAGGCAAACGTCAAATCGGAGTGGTTGAATACAGAGACGGAACAGTAATTGATAGCTTGTATGGGTCGAGGTGACCGAGATTGATAGTTAAACGAGCTTTATTGGAAAGAGAGATTGAATCCGTCAAACAGTTTCTGCTTGGCAATGATCTCAAATACGACCAAGATATCACCGAGACTTATTTTGTCGAGGAAGACGGCAAGATAATAGCGACCATCTCGCGTAGCGCGCATTTGATCAAAGCGCTAGCAGTTGGTCCTGAATATCGCGGGGAAAATCTTGGCGGATTGATGGTATCAGAGATTCTCAACTCGATGCGACTCGACAGGATATATTATCATCAAGTGTTTACCAAAAAAGAGTATATCGAGATATTTCGCAATCTCGGATTCCGACTCATTTCCGCAACAGACAAAGTTGCCGTTTTAGAAGGCGGAGACGGTGATATTCGAGCCGAAATAAACAAGATGCGTTCAATCATCGAGCATCACTTCCGGATTGATTTGAAAAAGTCTGATTTGGGTGTGATTGTCGTCAACTGCAATCCAATGACAAAAGGACATTATCAGTTGATAGTCGATTCAGCTAAGAAACACGACTACTTTCTCGTGCTGGTGGTAGAAGAAGATCAATCGGCATTCACTTTCGAGGAACGTCATTTGTTAGTCCAAACGGCTTTGGAAGATTTTCCGAACATAATTGTCATGCCGTCCACAAAATACATTGTCTCGGCGCTTACTTTTCCGAGTTACTTCTTGAAGTCAATTGACGAAGCGGAGAAAGAACACGCCAAACTTGACGCCATGATATTTGCACAATATTTCATTCCCATCCTCAACATCAACAAGCGGTATGTCGGCGGTGAAACCGAAGCTGTAATGACGGCCTACAACGATCTTCTGAAGGAGTACCTGAAAGACAAACTAGTCTTACGGGAACGCTACCAGCAAGAAGGAGAAGTCATCAGCGCTTCAAGAGTAAGAAAACTGATTAGCGAAGACAACATTGAGGCGGCCGCAAAACTTGTACCAGAGCATATTGCGGAGTTGTTCGTCAGGATTGTTAAGCATAAGTATGTCGAAGACGAGCGATAAAATATTAATAGCCAGAGAAGCTAGAGCAAATAAAATTGCTCTTTTTCTAAATCAGGGCTATATAGTCCTAACTTTCCACGCCAACATTCCCGGAACTGACAAGAACATCAATCACGCATACATGTTGGTCAAGTATTTCAGCAAACATTTTTTGCCAAGCCAGGAACATACCATGTTCTTCAAGTCGGCAGATGGACCTTACGTCATCAAATTGTTCAAAGAAATTGATCCACATGCGCTTAAGTTAGAAGCAATCAAACTTGAGGATACTCATCCGCTGGGAAGACTGATCGATATAGACGTCCATACCGTCGACGGGCAAATCGAACGCAGCGAAAAAAGAACCTGCCTGATCTGTGGCCGCTTGGCTGCTGAGTGCATCAGACTAAAACGCCATTCAGTTTCTGAGTGTTTGGAAATGATCAACCGAATGTCTACCGATTTTTTGGCAGAAACGATCGAGATCATGGTTGACAAGGCAATGCTATCGGAACTCGATCTAGAACCAAAGTTCGGTCTCGTCAGCAAGTCTGATTCGGGTTCACATAATGATATGGACTACGAGCTTATGAAACGGGCGAAAACCGCGCTTTTGCCATTTTTCCGAGCCATATTTCTTTCCGGTTACCAAGCCAAGAATCTGATTGGTTTGTTTGACCGAATTCGTGCAATCGGTCTTGAAGCTGAACACGAAATGTTTCATGCGACGGATAAGGTCAATGCTTACAAGGGACTTATATTCAGTTTGGGAATCACGCTTGCGGCCTCAGGTTATTCTTTGGCTCGAGGAACAGATTTCAGACGGATATTCGCTTATGCAAAACAAATGAGCAGTGGTATAACAAAAGAACTCGCTTCGGGAAATGAAACATATGGAAAATCTGCATACCTTAATTACGGGTTCAAGGGTGCCAGGGGCGAAGCTGAAGCGGGATTTCCAAGCGTTAGAAGATCATTGAGATTCAAGAATAACTCCGATGGACATTTACTTCATCGTCAACTGATCTCTTTGATTATCAATTCCGAAGACACCGTGTTTCTGAAACGAAGCGGGTCATTGGAACGGTATGAAAAACATCGCAGTAAATTTCAAGAATTGAAGAGTTTCGACAACGAGGCATTAAAAAGACTAACGGAGTTTTGCAAGCAGCAGAATTTGAGTTTTGGAGGCAGCGCAGACTTATTGGTCACGACAGTCTTCTTGAGTCGTTTTCGTGAAACTTTCTATGGGTGATGGGACCATTTCTTTATTGCCACAGGTTTTGGGCTGAGGTCTGCTTGAAGCAGCGAAATCGTTCTTTCACGACACCGCAAAATCGGGCTTAATTTTTGACATCTTTTCCTTGACTTTAATTCCCGCTGATAGTAAAATTGTTATGCGAGCGTCAAAAAGACAGAAGAAACGGGTCTCAAGAGCTAAATTCGATTTTAGTATTGACACTCATGTTGACCTGGCACATCAGGAGGTTTAGCTCAGCTGGGAGAGCATCTGCCTTACAAGCAGAGGGTCGGCGGTTCGATCCCGTCAACCTCCACCATGCCGAAATAGCTCAATCTGGTAGAGCAACTGACTTGTAATCAGTAGGTTGCGGGTTCAATTCCTGCTTTCGGCACCAT
>JAFGQT010000070.1 GCA_016935515.1 Bacilli bacterium | reverse complement strand
GGTCAAGACCCGATTGGCCTGCAAAGAATTCTTTTTGCCATAATTGAAGATGTCGAGTTCGTTAATTTCGCTATTTTTCTTGTCTAGAACTAGTTTAACGATCTGTTCAATCTGTTGCCTATCCTTGTTGGAAAAGCGCCAGGACTTAGGGATTTCACCGTCATTGAGCACGAAACACAAGGCATAGAACTCGAGTGGTTCAAGATCAATTTGATCAAGTTTGCTCAGATGATCGATGCCCCTTTTCAGCCCCGGAAGAACCGAAGGAATTCCCGCATCTCGCATCAAGCATAATGCCTTCAACGTGTGCGGATAGATGATGATTTTTTTGAGTTCCTGAAATATCCGCTCATTTGCGATTCGCTTCAACAGATCATTGTTTTCTTTGATCGCATCAAAAGTTCTGGTCTCGATATCAAAGTCAAGTTTGGCAACAAAACGAAAAGCCCGTAACATTCTGAGGGCGTCTTCTTGAAACCGATCCGTCGGATTTCCGATAGCCCTAATAAGTCTGTCTTTCAAGTCTTCTTTACCGAAAAACCTATCGATTACTGTGCCCTTTAAGTCCATGGCCAATGCATTGATTGTGAAGTCGCGCCGTTTCAGATCCTCATCTAGAGAATCTGCGAATTTGATTTTTTCAGGATGCCTTGAATCTCGATATCTGCTTTCGGTACGAAACGTGGTCACTTCAAACTTGTCTTTTTCCATTATTACCGTAACTGTGCCAAATTTGATCCCTGTCGCTTTTGATCCGGGAAAATAATCCATCACCTGTTCCGGGCGTGCATTGGTAGTGATGTCGATATCATCAGTGGTCATACCCAGTAAAAAATCACGCACAAAACCGCCGACAAGATAAGCCTTATGGCCTTTTGTTGTCAGAAATTCCAAGACTTTTTTGGCGTTTTCGAGCTGGTCATTCACAATGATCACCTGTTTAATTATACCATAAGGACACCGCTAAATCTATCAATATCATAACTGCTATGATATAATGATTCCGGTGATACTAGATGAAATCTATCAAGAATGCTGTAACCATCGAACACACGGTGAATCGTTCGCGATTCATCGGTTTGTTGGCACGAGCAACGACTGAAACTGAGGCTATGGCCTTTCTTGAACAAGAAAAAAAGAACTATCCCGATGCCAACCATCATTGTTACGCATACATCATCGGTGAGGGGCTGACGATCCAAAAAGCAACTGATGACAAAGAACCGAGCAAGACTGCGGGCGTACCGCTGCTGGAGATTCTCAAAAAGAACGAACTGACAGATGTTATCGTAATCGCCACGAGGTATTTTGGAGGCGTCAAACTTGGTAGCGGTGGTTTGATCAGAGCATATGCCAAAACTGCAAAACTGCTCGTAGAAAATGCTGAATTCGCTGTCAAGACGACATATGATAATTTAGTGATCACAATTGACTACCAACACAGCACTAGCGTCGAACGCTTGATTCGATCTGAGGCCACTGAGTACGTGAGTTCATATTTGGAAAACGTATCTTATAACGTGACGATAACTCATGACAAGTACCTGAAGTTCGTCGATATGATCAAAGATATCACTTCAGGAAGTGCCAAAATTGACCACATCACCACCGAATCAAGGTATTAAAAAATGTTGCCGCGAGGCAACATTTGCTTTTATAGCAATCCATTTAGGATCTCAAACAATGAAATTATGGCGTCGACGAACAAAAACCCCAGAATTACCGAAAGCACCATCAGGATAAACCTGATCTGATTGCCGGAATTCTGACGAAAGATCTTGGAGAAGTCAATCGCCTGCAAGGCGTTGTAGACGAAGACCGTCGCCACAAAAAACAATATTATCCTTGAAATTGCGAACACCATTGGATCCATTTACATCACTCCAATACTGAATCGGGTATGAATTCGTCGCTGGGAATATCAGTCTGAATCGATACTACAAGTTCATTCGGCAAACAGACCAATGGTTCCAGGCTTGAACTCGTCGGCCGCTGCAGTTGGCAAATATCTTTTGGACTTTCTTGATAGAGAACCTGGATTTTGCCGTTGCTCACAAGCAGTTTGACGCCGACAATTCCATTGTCGCGTGCGTAACTGTCGACTGCATATAGATCCGCCATATCGGTGGTCGAGGTACCTGGAACATAAAAAACTCCCGAGGACGCCAGCCCAACGTTTATCTGGTCTTTGTAAATCGTGTCATAGAGTTTGTATTCATTACTTTCGAGATCGATCATCAACACCAACTCGTCACGATAGGTCACTTGAGCAAAAACTGCTCCAGTGCGATTTTGGTTTTCCATGATCTTAAAACTCAGCAGCAATATCAATCCAACAAGCAAAACGCTGCCGATGAACAATATATCCGTCTTTTTGATACTACCACTCCTCCCCTGATCAGGATTTTTGATTTCATTTCAAGACCAAGCAAAATAATGCTGGAAAAAACTTGATTGTTTCGGTATAATATTGAAAGGTGATTCACGATGAAAAAATTGCTTCTGATTTTTATGTTTCTGCTTGTTGTTTCGCTTAGCGGATGCAACTCCAACCCAAACGATGAATACTGTGTTGAAGGCTCGGTTAAGGGCGTTTATGTCTGCCAAAAGACTTGGACAAGTTACTTTGACGCTCCGATTTCATTGAAACTCTATCATGAGAAAGATTCCGATTTTTCGGTAACCGATGTTTTTGAAGCGGTCGAAACCATACTGATGACCTATCATCGGTATTTTGACAAATACAACGCCTATCCTAATGTAACCAACATCTTTTCCATCAACCATCGACAAACCGATACAGTGGAAATCGATCCGGAGTTACTTGAGGCAATTCAATTTGCTTTGACCAACGAGAACCAAATCCTCGTCGGCGATGAAATCTTGTTCAATATCGCTTTGGGACCAGTTCTCGACATTTGGCATGACGCCAGAGAGAGCGATGCATGCGAGGATCTTCCCGGTTATTCCATATGTCCCATACCCGATGAGAACCTTTTGACGATCGATTATCCTACCGATCCAAACGATATTGTTCTCGATGAGGAAGCTTCAACCATCAGCTTTCTCAAATCATTGATGAAACTGGATGTCGGAGGTTATGCCAAAGGCTATGTTTCCGAGCTTGTGAGCGACTATCTCGACAGCCTTGATCTTGATTACATCTTCAATTGCGGTGAAAGCAATCTCAAAGCTGGCGGATCAAACCCATTACGTGAAGACGGTCTATTCTATATCGGCCTAAAAGAACCTGTGATTCAATTCATTCCAACTTCATTTTACGCCTATCTCAAGATTCCCGAGGGTATTTCGATCGTCACCAGTGGTAACTATCAACGCTATTTCATCGGCGAAGATGACGGCTTGGTGTATCATCACATTATCGATCCTCGAACCAACTACCCCGGTGGAGAATCTATGAGCGTTACTGTCTTCTACGAAGATGGAGCCAAAGCAGATATTTATTCAACCGCAATCTATTTGATGACGATTGATGAAGGCCTGGCATTCGTTGACAATACTCCTGGGCTTGAAGCTATTTGGTATCTCGATGATGGATCAACTGTCGTATCAGAGAACTTTGAAAGTCTGTATCTATATCAATATCTCGAATAAGCAGAACCCAATAGGTTCTGTTTTTTTATTCCACATATTTCGTCAGTTGTGTATTGAAGATCGTTATCATCCGCTTGGATACTATACCCGTGAAAATTCCTGTTGGCACCGATATAAGCATCATATAGGGAAGATAATAGATCAGAGTCTCAGTGTTCAATACGATGATCGCCATGACTATCTGTCCGACCATGTGCATCAAAGCACCGCCGACACTGACGCTCATGATCGTCAATTTCGGCATTTTCTTCAAGAACATCATCGTGACAAAAGCAAATATTCCACCGGAAAGACTCATCCAGAAAGTCGGCTGGAAAAGTCCAGTATAAATCAGACCAACGAGAAAAATCCGCACGATCACGACCGTGAAAGCATCTTTGTCGCAATAGATATAGAACATCACCAACGTGATGATATTCGCCAAACCAAGTTTGACTCCGGGAATGATGAAAAGCGTCGTCGAAATCAGAGACTCGACGATGCTCAATACAACGCTCGCGGAAACCATTATGGATAGGAAGATCAATTTTCGGATTTTCATCAATTGTTCACCGTCAGTATTTTATCATTATTTTGGCATTTAGACAATAAAAAAGATAGACGAAGTAAAGTCTATCTTTTGACTATCCAATATTTGTAAAGCATGACCAACGGCCAGAAGAAAACGCCGATGATCACGATCACGTACCAGTCGAAACCGTTGAAGAAATCCAAGAGACTCAGATTAAGAAATATGGCGATGCCGCATATCAACAAGTATGCGATCAAGGAGAAGAGAAACTGCTTTTTTCTGATTTTGGCCTGTCTTTGTCTCAAGGCTGCTTTTTGCGGAAAAGCTTCAAGAACGTCGTGAGCTTCGCCGAATTCCTTGATCGATTTATCGATCGCTTCTTCCCTTGGCGTTCCCTGTTCGACAAGATCATCGACTTTCTCCTCAAGGCTGGTCGTAAGAATCTCGATCAGTTCGTGTTTATCTTCATCGGTGAAGATATCGCGAAGCAGATTGGAGACAAACTTCTTGATTCGGTTCATTCTACGTCACTTCCCAACATCGCCGACATGATTGTGCGCAATAATTTCCATTCACTCAGCATTTCTTGATAATATGCCCTGCCAAGGGCAGTTATCCGGTAATATCTGCGTTTGCGACCTAATGATTTCTCACCCATATAGGAACTGATAAGTTCCCTGGATTCCAGTCTTTGAACCACGGAATACAATGTCGCTTCACGAATGTCAAACTTGTTGAGTGTCCGCAATTTTATCTCATTCGCAATTTGATAACCATACATGTCCTTTTCAATCAGGAGTTTGAGAATGATCGCGTCGATATGCCCTCTGATGACGTCACTGTTGATCATTTTGCGCTATTTGTTCAACACGTACCCGATAGTAATTGCTTTCGGACCGCAATGAGCTCCAACGGCAGGTGTGAGGATATATTCTTTGATTTCCTTTTGTTCCGGTCTAGCCTCCGCAAGCCGTTCGCGGACGTATTTAACGGATTCAGGATTGTTGGCATGGATGATGAAAGCTTCATGTTTAATGCCTTCAGTTTCTTCGAGGTACTTCTCGATCACACGATTTAGCGCTTTCGAAAAAGTACGGATCTTTTCCACGGTCACAACGGCTCCGTTTTTATCGATTTCCAAAAGTGGTTTGATTTTCAATACATCAGCCAAGAATCCTGCTGCATTTGAAAGTCTTCCATTCTTGACTAGGTATTTAAGATCGTTCACCGCAAAATAGATATGATTGTTGTCGCGAAGGTAACTTAGTTCCTCAACAATATCATCCATCGACTTTCCTTTCTTTGCGAGATCGTGGGCCAAGAAAGCCATCTTGCATTGGAGATATCCTACGGTCTTGGAATCAAAAACCGTGACCTTGATGCCTTCGACCATTTTCGCGGCGATCATGGCGTTTTCATAGATACCGCTCATCTTGGACGAAATCGTAACGAAAATCGCCTCATCGCAACCTTCGTCTCGCAGTTTCTCATAAGCTTCGAGCATGGTTCCCGTTGAGGCCATGGCCGTTCTTGGGAAAAGCGAAGCGTCGGCTTCAAGCATTTCGTAGAATTTATCCGCAGTAAGTTCTTCGTAGTCGACGTATTCTTTTCCTCCCATCAAGATCGTCGAGCGGATGACCCTGATGTCATAATCGTGAGGAATATAGTCGATAGCTGCGTTGGTACAAACCAAAACTCCAAGTTTTTTCATTGTAGTGCCCCCCATTTCTTTGACTTAATTATATACTGAATCATGCGATTGTCAATATTGCCGGCATTATAGTGAATTACCGTTTTGTATTGTATTGTTTTCTAGGTTTGTGGGAAATTGACAAAGAAGCTCTTTTTCCCTTGAGTTTGGAGTTGTTGAGGATATTCATGATGTCGTCGGCAACTCTTGACGGTGTAGTGAAGAAACTGAATTCTGTCAGGATCGCTATGTCTTGGACTTCGCGCCTTTCCAGTTTGATCTTCGAACAGACAAAATCGAGCAGGTCAGAAATCGTCAAGCCGTCATTTTTGCCGACGCTCAGATGAAATCTGGTCGTCTTGCCTTGCTTGGATGTGTTATCTCTTGATTTGCGAAGTTCAAACTCCTCGTTTATGTCCGATTGATTAATGGAAGCCAATTCGTTGTTGCCAAGCATTCGCAACAGTCCGACGATTATCTGATCTTCGGATAGTTTCGCTTGGATTGCCTTGTTCAATATCGCATACTCTTTGTCGAAAGATCCGCTCTCCAAAGTCTGAACCAAAGATTCGACGAGTTTATCGTCTTTGACGTCTTGAACTTTGTCGTAAGTCGGTATGTTCCTCTTTTTGATCTTGGTGTTGGTTATCCTTTCGATTTCATCGATCTGCTGGAGTTCGCCACGGCTCACCAAGGTGAAGGAATACCCGACATTTCCGATCCTGCCAGTTCTTCCGATTCGATGAACGTAATAATCGGCTTTCTCGGGAACATCGTAATTGAAGACCGCTTCTACGGCTTTGATGTCAAGCCCTCTCGCCGCAACATCCGTGGCAATCAGGACATTAATCAAGCCGTTGTGAAACTTCTTGAGCACATCAAGTCTTGTGGTCTGTGGCAAATCTCCGTGGATCTTATCACAGTTAACTCCCCGTTCAATCATTTCTTGCGTCAGTTCGTCAACTTTGAGTTTCGTATTACAAAAAACCAGGCTCAGTTTCGGTCTGTAGATGTTCAGGAGTCGATACAAGGCTTCGGTCTTGTTTTCCTTCTTGACCTTGTAATATTGCTGGACGATGTCGCTGTTGGTAGATTCATCGCCGATCACACGGATCAATTCTGGATCATGCATGTATTTTTTTGCCAGATTCAATATCGGTTTTGGCATCGTAGCGGAAAACATCAATGTCTGTCTTCCCTCCGGTGTCGCTTGGAAAATCGTCTCGATGTCTTCCTGGAATCCCATCTTAAGCATTTCATCCGCTTCATCAAGGACCATATACCGGAGTTGATCGAGTTTGATGGTGCGTCGGTTCATGTGATCGATCGTCCGTCCCGGTGTGCCAACAACTATCTGTGGTCTTTTCTTTAAGGCATTGATCTGCCTCGTGATCGGGTCACCACCAAAGACCGTAACGATTCGGAATTTCTCGACGTACTTAGCGATCCTTGAGATTTCATCATGTATTTGTACTGCCAGTTCTCTAGTCGGACAGATGATCAATGCCTGAACATGGTCAGCATCAAAATCAAGCATCTGTAGGATCGGTATCCCAAATGCGGCTGTTTTTCCTGTACCGGTGTGAGAATGGCCGATGACATCTTGGCCTTCCAATAACAATGGTATCGTCTGCTTTTGGATTTCCGTCAAATCGACAAAACCCATTTCGGTTATAGCTTTTTGTATCTCTGTTCTAATTTCCATTTTTCTCCACTTTCTATTAAAAATCACTTATATTATAACACACCATCACCTAACGGAATCAAGCCATGAAAAAAATCAGCCTCGGGCTGATTTTCCTATCCGGCACTCACTTCGAAACCGTTGCTGAGAAGATATTCTGCAGTCATTCCCATTCCAGCGATTCTTATTCCTTGGAAACTTCCGTCATAGATCCAACTCGTTCCGCAAGAAGGTGATCCGTTTTTCAAAACTGCCTTGATGCAATTGTTATATTTCATGGATTCAAGCGTCAATATCTTTCCCTTTGTGAAAAACTCGGTGACGTCGACGCCTTCCTTGTTCATGACTGACTCACGTCCCGGTTGGATTTCGGAAGGAACTCTCGGCGTCGGCATACCACTCAATTGCTCGGGACAAACAGGGACAATTATCTGTCCTTTGATTTTCTTGATCAGGTCGATGTCCAATCTGGAAGCTCCGTCGTATGCGGTTGGGCATCCCAGCATGCACGCGCTTACTGCCAAGGTGTCAAAACCAAAGTCACCTTGCATTATTCGTAAGAATCAATATCGATCGTGATCCGTTTGCCAAGCCGCGATGCGGCCGCAAAAGCGATCGTGCGGATCGAGTTTGCGATTTTTCCACCCTTGCCGATCACACGACCAAGATCGTCCTTGTTCACAAGAACTTGCAGGGTGATCATCTGCTCGTCTTCGGAAAATATCTTGACCAGCAAATCTTCCGGGTGCACAACCAGAGGCGAAACCAAATCAAAGACCAATTTTTCAAAATTTACGGCCATTGTCGGTTATCCTACTTGGTTTTCTTGGATTCGATGAATTGCTTGTTGATTCCAGTCTTGGTGAAGAGGTTTCTTACGGTATCGGTGGGTTGTGCACCATTACCAAGCCATTTCAATGCCTTCTCGCTGTCAATCTCGATCAGGGCAGGTTGTTTGGTTGGATCATATACTCCAACGATTTCCAAATATCTCCCGTCTCTTTTCTTGCGCGCCTCGGCAGCGACAATACGGTAGAAAGGACGTTTTGTCGTTCCAAATCTTTGTAAGCGAATCTTGACCATCATCAGGTCCTCCTTGTCAAATCAAAATCGTGAATATTTTAACAGATAGAAAAGTGTCTGTCAAGGTTTTTTATTTGACAGACACATCTATTCTTTGAAACTGAATTCATCCATGTCGACAAGAGATTCATCAACTCTGCGGACCAGTCTCAAATTTTGTATTTGCTTTTTCACTTTCTCGAAATTATCGGCATCTACATAGCCGGATAGATAGTTTGCCTTCGGGTTGACATAAGCAATATTTACACCGGCTTTTTCAATTTCCTTGGCAACTTTCTTGTTCTGAAAATAGACGATTATTCCTTTGCGTTTAACCATTTTTACCACCCGTATCACATTTTATATTCCCCGAAATCCTGCATGCATCTAGAATTGAAGCTATGCTTTTAGAGAAATCAGCCGTTATTTCGTTGAACTTGTCAAGTTTGTTTCTATAATCTACGTATAGCGGATCGCTGTAAAGGCTTGCCTTGGCCGCTATAAACTCCGAAGTGATCTTGTCGCGATCAGGTGCGTGATTTCCGTACTTCCCGATCGTTTCGTATGCGTTCCGGCATCGGATGAAACGATCTATCAACGTTTTTCCGTTGGGATCGGTTTGAAGTCTTCGCAGCGCAGTTTCGACTTCTTGGTATTCTTCACGCGTTTTCCATTCATCCGCAATATCATAAGCCAAATTGTAGAGTTCGTGTATCTCCATAAAATCACCAGCAATATTATAACATATTCAATCGGATTTGTGGGCAAATATCATTGCGATTTCACTGTCTGAAAGTTCGCGAAAAGCTCCTGCCTCAAGTGATTGGTCCAAATAAAGTTTTCCGATGGCTATTCGTTTCAGGTTAATAACCCCATAGCCGAGAGAGGCGAACATGCGTTTTACTTGATGATACTTCCCTTCATGGATCCGCAATTCGCATTTTCTTTCACTGATCTTTCGAACTTCTGCAGGTCTTGTGATAAAGGGATTTCCTTTCCCATCCAAAATCTCAACTCCCGATTCAAGTATAGACAAGTCACCAAGTATTTTGTCGACTTCCACTTCATAAAGTTTTCCAATTTCATGCGTTGGGCTGATGATCCGATGGAGTATCTTACCATCATTTGTCAGCAACAAAAGCCCTTCAGCGTCAATATCGAGTCTTCCGGCTATATTCAGATGTAGTCTATCATAAGGGGGCTTGACCAATCCGGTTGCCGGAGTATGAATATCATCCCTATTGGCGGAAATTACCCCTTTGGGTTTGTTAAGCATCAGGACAATGCCAAAACGGAAGAATACTTTCTCACCATCAATCGTGACTATATCATTCTCAGGATCGACTTTGATTTTTGGCGAAACAACGACCACACCGTTCTTTCTCACTCTTCCCTGAGATATGATAGTATGAATCTCGGAACGGGAGCCATAATCAAGTTGGCTAAGTAAACGATCGATTCTCCAAACCATAAATTCACCTTCTTTCCAAGTTCCCGTAATTCTTTGCGATCCGGATCATTTCCGCCACGCTCCAAGCTTGTTGGGGACAGCCCTTGCCCGCGGTTCCACCTCGACCGTCGAAAATCTCGGCGTAACCGTTGAGACATCCCGATTCAAGATGTTTGGCGAGTCGCTTGATTTCCAACGTCACCCTTCTTCTGGCAATTGCTCCTTTGCCAAGAGCCTTGTATAATGCTTCAAGGTATACTCCGTACAAATAGCCCCACGCTGTTCCCATATGATATGCATGATCACGTTCTTCCAACGCGCCAACATATGTCGGTTTGAATTTCGGATCATAGATTGACAATGAGCGAATTCCGTAAACATCGACCAGATGTCGATTGACCGTTCTAATGATTTTTAATGCCCTGATTCCCTTAATCAGCGGGAACGCCAAGGAAACTGCATATAGTTGGTTTGGCCGGATTGAGGGATCAAATTCATCGATTACGTCATACAAACACGAATATCCATGATTCCAAAATCGCCTGCGAAACGCTTTTGCCGTTTTTCTCGCCATTGCCCGATATACACTGCAGTCTAGTCCAAAAAGTTTCTGGAAGAACTTGGCTATCATCAAGGCATTGTACCACAAAGCATTGATTTCAACTGGTTTACCATGTCTAGGGGTTACGACTTCACCGTTGATCCGAACGTCCATCCAAGTCACTTGGTCAAGTCCAGTTCCAGCAGCGATCAAACCGTCACTTTCCATTTTGATTGAAAAATCAGTTCCATTCTTATAGGCGTCAATGATTCTGAAGATCGTATCAAGCATTTCATCCTTGACGAATTTGGTATCTTTAGTATATTGATGAAACTTGTATACTGCATAAACGAACCAAAGCGAAGCGTCAACAGTATTGTATAGAGGCTCTTGATTCTGATCAGGAAACATGTTCGGAATCAAGCCGTTTTTCTCGTAAGTTGCAAAGGATCTTAGTACGGACTTCGCTTCAGAAAACCTCTTTGTGGACAATAACAAGCCTTCAAAAGCAATCATGGTATCCCTGCCCCAATCGGTGAACCAAGGGTATCCTGCCATGACAGTTTGCGCTCCAGTCGATTCTCTCTCGACAACGAATTGATCCGCCGAAACCGCCAAGCGCTTGAGCGTGGGATGTTTAAACTTTGCCGTCTGAAGAACGGCATCGATATGTCTGAGATAATCCTCTATGATCTTGTCTGCAGCTAGACTGACATCTTCTCCCAGGCTGGCAACAATACCGATCTTCTTAGTTTCATGCGGGTTGACTTCAACAACGATTTTCAATGGTCGATAATGCGATTCACAACGTGGATCACCATTTACTTTGTCAAGGGCGTAAGCAAGTTTCTCGGTCTGTTCGTCAGCGTTCTTGAAGACTTCCCCACAAGAGAAAGTCAAACAAGTCTGTAAAGCATCCTGCTCAAGCGTTATAATCCGGATTTCTTTGTCTTGTATCTCAACGTTGCAATCAAATGCCGTGAAATCATGCTTGTCATTGTGTTCGCGATAGTTGAACCAAGGTTTTAAAACCAATGAAACAGGGAAGTCCAAAGCACTGACTGAATACTCGATAGCTACAGCATTGTGCTTGTAAAACGGCGCAATGCGGTAGTTTACCGTCACACCTTCTATTAGATGTTCATAGTATACGACCCCATCATACACAAACCTTTGAAGCGACTGGGAACTGCTTGTGATTTCAGTTTCAACTGAGTTCATAATCAGTGATGTCTCAATGTTCATTAGACACATGTACCGGTTGACCGGGGGATTGAGACTCGCCACAAGCAAACCGTGATGGCCTCTGAACATTTCGCCTTTGACCGGGTGGAATACATAGCCGCCCAAGCCATTTGTCATCAACCATTCAAGTCGGGAATCTTTTTCAAGTGTTCCAAGTTGTTTTCGGTCATATTCATACCACATGGTTTTTCACGCTCCATCAACAGTATTTTATCATATTCCAAGACAATAAACTTTAATTTCCAATGTCTTTCTGCTATAATTTTAGGTGGTGATAAACAATGTTGACAATGAAAGATGTCATCCAAGAAGGCCATCCGACATTAAGGAAAAGAGCCAAGGATGTCAAAATACCTCTTCAAGCAGAAGATCTTGAGACTTTGCGCAAAATGATGGAATATATCAAGAACAGCCAGAACGATGAAATGGTTGCCGAATATGAACTTAGACCTGCGGTCGGGCTTTCTGCTCCGCAAATCAACATCTCAAAGAAGTTGTTCTGTATCTACACTCCGGATGAAACCGGTGAAAATCTGTATGAGTTGGCGATCGTTAATCCAAAAATCATCGCTTTTTCCGAAGAACAGACTTACATTCCTGGCGGTGAAGGTTGCCTTTCAGTAGACGAAGAAAAAAACGGTCTCGTGCCCAGAGCAAAACGCATCAAGGCAAAAGCGACCGTCGTCGATCTAAATACCGACACAACGTCTGAACAACTGCTCAAGCTCTCAGATTATGTCGGAATTGTGTTTCAGCATGAATACGATCATTTGCTCGGCGTCCTGTTCGTTGACAAGGTCAAGGAACAATTACCGGGAGTTGAACCTGTTGTCTTCAACGAATAATTAAGAAAGCCTTGGCTAATCTGCGTTCAGACAGCCAAGGCTTTTTTTTATTGATCTTTAAGCATTTTTGCAAAGCGTATGCCGAAATCGTCAGCCAAATTCAACTGATCTTCGGAAGGATTGAAACGGATCCTGAGACCGTCAATTGTCTTCATTTTCAACTGTGCAAGCCGTTGCATGACATTGATTACGCCTTCTCCGCTCCAGCCGTATGAACCAAAAGCGGAAGCGATCTTTTTGCCATGGATCTCAGGATTCAACTCGACCAGAATGTCCCATATCGGTTTGACCGTATCTTTGAGGATCGTAGTCGTTCCAATCAAAAACGCATCGGCTTCAACGATTCTCGAGACGATCGTCTTGGTGTCAGCCTCAACAACGTCATACTTTTCAACTCTTACCTTGCCTTGCAATTCCTTTTCTATTGCCAGAGCGATCCTATCAGCCATCTTTGCGGTATAACCATATGCACTGGCGATAGCCATCACGATGAGTGGCTCTGCATTTTTTTTGGATTCAGTTGCCCATTGGCGGTAAAGTTTCTTTGCCTCTTCCATGATCGTCTCATCCAACACAGGTCCATGGCTAGTTGCGATGTATTCAAGGTCAAGGTCTTTGATCTTGTCCAAAGCTCTGATGACATCGGGTTTGAATGGCGACATGATCGAATCAAAATAATTTTTCAAAGCTTCAACATAATCGTTCCGGTCAGGAACGTTTTTTGCGAATACACCTTCGAATGCGTAATGTGCGCCAAAATAATCGCAAGTGAACAACATTCTTTCGTCCGGTAGATATGTGAAGAGGGTGTCAGGCCAATGAAGATTTGGCTGAATGAAGAAACTCAGTTCCTTGTCTCCAAGCGAAATCTTCAAGTCGTCTGTTGCCCGAATGGATTTGAAGGGGCGATTCAGTATCTCCTTGAGATTTGATAGCCCCGGCCCAGATGCGATGATCGTGATCTCAGGATTTTTCTCAAGGATTTGAATTACCGATCCGGAATGATCCGGTTCGGTATGATTTAAAACCAGATAATCGATTTTGTCAATTGCCTCCAAGCTTTCGACCTTGGCAATGAAGTCATCACCGAAATTGGCTTTTGTTGTATCAATAAGCGCCGTCTTGTCTTTGCCTTTGATCAAGTAGGCGTTGTAAGTCGTGCCAAATTTTGTTTCCATGACGATATCGAAAATTCTTAGGTCATAATCGTTTACGCCAACCCAATGGACGGTTTTCGATAGTGGCAATGTATTGGTTTGCATGTTATCACCTCAATACTATTATACTGGAAACGGGCACAAAACCAAAGCGCTTTGCTTCTGCCCGTGCCCGCTTCTTAAATCTTGACTACTTGATGATAATTGGTTTGATCTTAACTTTTTTTATCCAAGTCACAATCAAGTCTATTGCGACAACCAAAGCAAGGAAAACGCCAAATCCTGTGGTTGCGGAGTTAAACCCATTTTGTAGTTCAAGGACTGTTGTCTCAAATATTCCAGCAATCTCACTCCAGAAATCAACGCTGATCAACTCCGGATGATTGATGAATGCGATGAACACAGCGATTGACAAAACTTGGTTGATCGTGTAGATTATTCCCACTTGGAGATTCCAGTGCCCATAATGCAACTTGACTATGTTGTCAAAAATCGACATGGCAAGCGAAATGATGAACAAGGGAATAAACAATCTGATTGTGGAATCATTGAAGAGTGGCATTGCCACTACCCAGTTACCTGAATCGTCAAACCAACCGATATAAGTCTGATTATAAAACAGAAAGAATATCCATAAAACTCCAAAAATCGAAATCGCAATCAAGCCGGCTATCGTTCCGGTACGTGATATTTTCTGTGTATCTTCTTTTGGCTTTTTCGGCAGTTTCTCAGGATTCCATGGTTCCCGCTTGCCACTTGTCGCATAAAAATCAATGGCGGCGAAAACAAGAGTGACAACCGCAAACCCTCTAAGCAGGCTCTGAATCACCTCGGAGATGGTTTTTCCGAAAACTTCAGCTACGATTCCGATTATCATAGTTGCCTCATGATCGACTATTGAATCAATGATTCCGAATACCAGCGATATCGATCCGAAGATTATCAAGACAATTTTTAGCACTCGCAAGTAATCGTCCATCCATTCCGGTGATATCAAATAACGCTTTTTCTGTCGATATTCGCTCGCCAATATCCTTGGTTCTCCCAAAGATTTCAAGACTTGGATTATGGCATCCTTGTCATAATTCTTTGGCAACATGTCTTCAATATTTGCCTGAAGTTCTTTTTCCACCTCTGCCCGACTGGATTCTGGCAGTCTTTTTGTCACATCATATATGTAACGTTCGATCAAATCATTCATTGTGTTTTCCCCCTTAACAGCTCGTCCATCTTGTGAACGAGATTTTCCCATTCAATTTTGAGTTTTGCGAAAGTCTCTTTTCCTTCTGTGCTCAAAGCATAATATTTCCTTGGCCGGTTCTCAGATGTGTCCCATTCACTTGAAAGCAAGCCTTGGGCCTCAAGTCTTCTCAACAGCGGATACAGAGTTCCCGCTTCGATCTCAACTTGTTTCTCTTCCAGCTTCTGCAAGAGCGAATATCCGTATTGGTCGTCGTCAAGTTGACTCAACACCGCCAATATCTGTGTCCCCCGTCGAAGCTCTCCCGATAGATTCTGATATAAGTTCTCATCCATCAATTCATCACCTCGACAACATTATACTGTATGACATACACTATTGTCAATACTATATTATTATTTTTTCATAAAAAAGACCTGTCTTCAGATGACAAGTCACTTTGGCACTATTATTCCTGCTGAGTTGATTCAGAAGATAATCGCATTTCCGAGATCGCCACTTCGATCCCAAGATGCTGGGTGATTACCTTCAGCGAAGGTGATTCCTTTCACATAACCGAACTGGTCCAAAGCGTCGCTAACACGTTGGCGTAGGCCTTCGGTATTTCTGCCTCCAGTACACAAATTTATGATGTATTTGGGATTCAGACACATTATTCTTTGCTTGAAGTCAAGTTTTCCACCATTATTCTCGAAAACATCGATCCAATTATTGTCACGAATCACCCTGTCCAAAGGGTTCAATCCGCAACTTGCCTGATATTGAACAGCGTTTGCCAAAATGACGTCATAATCTCCATCGGCGATTTTCATCCTGCTTTTGGACAAGGCATAGGTAAAATGTCGGAAAAAATTGTTGCCGGTGGCTCCCATCGCTAATCCGATGGGACGCCCATGGAAATCATACTCATAGCGATGCGGGCTTTCAAGTACTACCAAGATATTCTTACCGAGGTCAGAGCGCTTGCTTAAGAGGCTGTATCCTCCAACATAGTAGTCAATGGTGTCCCGAGGCATTGGTTTGAACGAACGCTGCTCATTGTTGATTCTCAGAAGTCCCACATGTTGGTCTGGCGCAGGCAGAATAGCTCCGCCTTTGACATAGTTCGCGAGTCGAATGAATGCGAAATCGCCCATGAAATTGGCAGACATTTGCTTCACTTCCCTTTTGGTGAATATATCCTTTTCAATCCTATTATACTGCAAAATCATTCATTGAGCGTTGCATAATTAGTTATATCCTAGCTGGATATTCATAACGCAAGTTTCCAAAAGCGAAAAGCAAAAAGAAAAAACCCGCCATAGCGGGTCCATGAATGCACTTAAATTTGCTCGATATATTTCTTTATCTCTTCGACCGTCGGTACTCGACCAGAAACAACTATCTTGTTGCCGATTATCAACCCGGGTGTCTTCATCAAACCGCTATTCGCGATAGCGACAAGATCAGTTATATACAACACTTCAGCTGCAATTCCAAGTTCACTGACACTTCTTTCAACGTTTTCCAGAAGATTCCGACAATTCTTGCATCCAGTTCCCAATACTTTGATTACCATTTTCACTTTTCCTCCTCTTGATTTTGTTTTTCATTTTGGTGGTCGTTTATGAATCTGCTGATTCTGTTTTTGATCTCATCTCGAACTTTGCGGACTTCAATCAGGATCTGTTCCTGGGTCCCTTTGAACGATGATGGATCCGGTAAATCCCAGTGATGTTTCTGCTTGACGCCAGCAAAGATCGGACATCTTTCGCCGTTGGCTTCATCACAGACAGTGACCAGGTGATCAAACGCATAGCCTTTTTCCAACATGTCATTTGTGGATTTGGTATCGTTTAAGGAAATGTCGATTCCATCTTCTTGCATCGCAAGAACCACGTTCGGATTGAGTTTTCCTGGTTCAAGACCTGCACTCCTAGCGTGAAACACTCCCTTACCCATAATGTTCAAATATGCTTCCGCCATTTGCGATCTGGCAGAATTATGCACGCAGACAAACAATACATTTATCATCTTATTCTTCCTCCTTTATCTAAATAAACAAGTGTCCCATGAGATTGAACAAATATCCCATGACAACAATACCCGTAACTACAATTCCTACAAAGAAAATCAACAACTTGAGTTTAACAACTTTTCTGAGCATTATCAGCGAAGGCAATGATAAAGCTGTAACTGCCATCATGAAAGCCAGAACCGTACCGATACCCACGCCTTTCAGAACAAGAGCTTCCGCTATCGGCAAGGTTCCGAAAATATCTGCATAGAATGGTACTCCGACCAATGTCGCGATCAGCACGGAAAAGAAGTTGTCTCTGGCAAGAATGTTTTCCAAGAAATCCTGAGGAACATATCCATGGATGAATGCACCAATAGCTACACCGATGATTATATAAGGCCAAACCTTTGTGATTATGGTCTTGACTTGACTAGCCGCGTAATTGGTTCTCTCTTTCCTTGTCGTCACGGAATTGGCACATGTTGCAACAGATACGTCGGTGTCATTGTTTTTTACAGTAACGAATTCTTCAACATACTTTTCCATCTTGAACAAGCTTATCAACGAACCACCCAAAATCGCTATCAACAATCCTGTTGCTACATATATCAGCGCAACTCGCCAACCGAAGATTCCCGCAAGCAGCACTACAGAAGCAAGATCTACGAGAGGTGACGATATCAGGAATGAAAACGTGACTCCAATTGGAAGTCCTGCTCGTGTGAAACCGATGAAGATCGGAATTGACGAACATGAACAGAAAGGTGTAATGGTCCCCAGCAAGGCTCCGATGGTATTTGCCCAAATCCCTTTGAACTTGCCCAGAATCTTCTGAGTTCTCTCAGGTGAAAAGAACGACTGGAGATATGAAGCAAAGAATATCAAGACCGAAAGGAGAATAAATATCTTGACCACATCATAGAGGAAAAATGTAGCAGCGTCGTACAATAGGGAATCGGGGTTTAATCCGATCACATCGGAAAAGAACCAATTCACAACCTCTTGAAGCCATTGCATTTTTAACAACTGGTCGTTTAACCAAAGCAATACATCTTTCACTTAAGTTCACATGAGCCTTCAGTATTTTTGAGATCTGTCAGGAAATCAATCAACCGATCCAACAGTTCCCGCTGGACAAAATGCTTTTTCCAAACGCCCTCTTTTTTGGTTTTGGTCAACCCGGATTCGGCCAAGATGTTCAGATGATACGAAAGCGTAGGCTGGGTTATGGACAACTTGTCAATCAATGTACAACCACAAGTTTCACCTTGGATGAGCATTTTGATGATTTTAAGCCGATTCTCATCACTCAAAGCTTTGAAAAGCAAAGCTGTATCGTTATTCATTGTTCCCTCCATATATAGATATTTATAAATATAGATAACCATCTATATTATACATCATCGTCATCTAAAATCAAGCATTATTATCATGAATGTCATTTTTTTACAAATCATCCAAATCGTAAAGAAAAAGATGATGGCAATAGCCAACATCTTTTCGACTTTGTAGTTTTTTTTAGCGTTGCTCTTCTTTCCAAATCAAAGCTCTGTCGATGAGTTTTTTATAGACAGGCTTCATCCTCTCTTCGTCGATATGACTAAAGATCTCTTCGATGCCAAACCATTTAACACCCGAATTTTCATCCGGCTTGACCTTGGTCTGTTCTTCTTCGTCCGCAATAAACAAATAAGTTATGTTCAAATGCAGATGATCTGGAACATATTGCCCGTTTTTGACGTGGTTACTCACGTAGATCACGTCAAGCCCGAGAATATCGTCGCGATATGGGCGGACGCTTTCAATACCAGTTTCTTCTTTTGCCTCCTTGAGAGAAACTCTCAAACAGTCTGCATCACCATCATTGTGGCCACCGACCCATCCCCAAGAATTATAAATGTTGTGATGGATGAAAAGCACCTTTTCAAAACTCTCATTCAGTATGATTGCGCTTGAGGTCAGATGTGCACTTAAGTTGTCCCTAGACAGAATGTCAGGGTTGCGTTCAATGAAGTTTAGAATCAATTGCTTGTCTTTTTCTTCTTGCTCATTGATTGGTATGTATCTTGTCAAAGCTTCGAACATATAATCCTCTTCGTGAATGTATTTTGGTTATTTGAACATATTCATTAGTTGTAGGCGTTTACCGATACGGTATCGTCATAGTTCAACTCGATCTCGATGATCTTGTTGGACCCCGTATACTCGTACACCGAAGTCGAGTTGACATATACGGTCAAAGAGCTAAGCTGTGTATTGATGATATCGAAATAGAATAACGAAGTATCAGTGATGTCATACGTTATGTAGATGCTGAAAGCTCCGTTGGATGCTCTTTGGATCTCTACTTGGATTTTCTGGTATTCGGTCAGACTGTAGCCGAAGTTGAGATATGAGAAAGTGTAGTTCGCGTATGTTTTTCCTGCATTTGCGTCAAGAACATCAGTTACTGCACTGACAAAATCAACTTTCGATACCGCCGTCAACGACTCTTCAGTTAGTTCTGCAGGCGGGAAAACCAAATCGATCTCATCGATGGTGATATTTCCATTATACAAACCCAGCATATAAATGAAGTAATCATAATCATCAACATTGGGATCAACCACGGTTAGATCTCCAGTGCTTTCATTCACGGAAACAGCGCAGAAAGCATTATTTATCGCGATATTGCTCAAGACTCCGCTAGTTCCAATAGGGATGGTCTTCGTTTTATTGTTAAAAGAATAGTTTGGCATGTAGTTCCCGCTACTGTCAAAACCTGCATAGTAAGCAAATTCTTTACCTTGTTGGAAATATGCCGCAATCTGCCCAAGGTTGGTTGGATCGTCCACCCTGACATACAGAATAAAGGCTTTTGGATAGTTGGTCGGATTGAATGTCGTTCCCAAAGCAGGAGTGACAACTCCGGTCAAGCCATCAAGAACCGAGATGTCTGCAGTTTGAAGCGATGTGTTCACATTGATAAATGAAATGGGTCCAATCAAATCCAAGTTTTCGCGGCTGTACTGCATATCATTGTAGATGATCGAATAGCCGTCATTCTTCATCATATCATACAAGTAAATAGGATCTGTATCTCCTGGAGTTGCGGATATCTTGAGGTTGGAGAATGAATAGCCGCTATTGATACCGATGAAGGTATAGACGCCGCCTAACAAGGTGTATGAGAATGCATCTGTAAGTTTCAAGGTGCTGCTGCCATTGATGTAATAGTCATAATAAGCATTCAAAGCGTTATTGACTTGATTCCAGAAAGAATAGGCCTCCAAGGTGAATTCGTAAAGACCTCTTGGTCCACCGACGATCGTACCTGCATCACTTTCGTTATAACCAATCATTCCGTATTGAGTACGGTTTGCGTCCGCGTTTGACAAACTCTGGATCGTCGGCCCAATCACAAATACGTTTTCTAGTATTGCGCCGAACCCAAGATGACCGACCAGATATCCGGTTGCCCGGTTAAACAAGCCGTCATTGTGGGTATGAAAATCTGTTTTATCGTCTAAAGTAGAAGGATTCGACAATATGGTAAAGCCATCAATGAAAAAATTCGTGATGCTAGCGCCTGATTCGACATAGCCAAAAAGGCCGATATCTTGTTTCCCGTCCCCGTCAATTGTTAGAGATTTGAGCGTCGAGTCATTGCCAATGAATATTCCTTTGAACGGATAATCGTTATCTCCGACCGGCTCGATCGATTGATACAGCGTCGGAACTCCGGCCGCACCAAAGTCGATCACAGTAGGATCACCAGTATCCTTATCGGCAAGTTTAAAGTAATATGTCTGGGTATCGAACAAACCCAGATTGTTGAGCGCCGCAAAGTCATACATGTCTTTTGGTTCTGCAATGATGTAAGGGTCTTCGCTTGTCCCGGTTCCACCAGAAAAATAACTGGCCGCCGCTTTACCGATGATCCCTTGATCATATTGATATACGTTGCTTATCCACGCATAAGTAATCATAGTCATGGATGCAAGCAAGATGAACAATGACAACCAGTTTATGATCCTGTGTTTCAAGCTGATCATATCATGCACCCCCGTTCTCGATGATCGTTATGACGATATCTTGGAAGAAGCGCGTGTAACCTGATCCATTCTCTAAAAGTTCAACCTTGTCAGCGTAATAAGCTAGGTTGAAGTATAAATACATCTCACCCGGGCTATCCGCGGCGTATAAAGTCGTGGTCGCCAAGTTCAGACTACCAGAATAAGTGTCGGTCAAACCGTAAAACGTCTTGATTGGATACGTGACTTCATCATCAAATAGAACCCTCAAAGTATCGAACATGTCATAACTGTCAGTTCGCAAAACTCCGGGGGATGTCTCGTAAGTGTCAAAAGCATACGTTCCAGTCTTGTCTACGAGCGTTTGTACTTGCACAACCTCACTGAAATACACAGCATCTTCCGAACTGACGCCAAAAGCGGTAAGTGCGCTTGTTGCTAAGGAAGTATCCGAGACAAGCTCAATCAGGACTGGGGTGTCTTCTTCAACTTCATATTGTAGGTATAACTCAACATAGACGCTATTATAATCATTGTAAATCTCAATGAAAGAATCATATTGTTTTAAGATTATGCCTTCAAAAGCATAACCAATGTCCTCAGGATATGAATAAATCGGTGTTTCCCAAGAATCGCCATCCCAAGACTTGATCGAGTTAACGGTGTCATCATATTTGAACACATCGTCTAATGTGAAAAAACGGATCTCTGCATCCGTGATGAATCCGGAATCGACTTCTAGGCCTATTGGCGAATTGGAGACGCTTGAACTTATGGCAAACCAGGCATACGTCGAGAAAGCGAAAACGGCAAGCGAAAAAAACAGACTGGCCAAAGACAGAATCAATCTTTTTCTTACCATTCATTCACCCCTCTCCAAATAAAGGCAATGATTAGCGGCTAATAATGAGATTTAAGAAAAAGTCATTAAAAAAGCCATCATCACAAGCAACAGCGCTCATTATCCCTTAAGAATAAAAAACGCCATCATCATAAAAGATAACGGCAACTGGCTACCATCCAAGGAAGGCCCTATAGCTTTGCGTCACTAACTTTCGTTAGTTTTGCTATTTACACGTATATTATAAGTCCATTAAAAAAGTTTGTCAATCTAGTTGTTCAAATCTAGGATGAAAAACAGCATTGTTCAGTCATTTATTCTATTTGTGCGAAAAATGTCATGAAAATATCACTTATCCTCAATCTCATCATCCAGAAAGGTCTGTTTCAGTTTCTTGGATCTCAAGATCGAAATATGCATCAACTTGGGAGGCGGAATCATTGACGAAATCCTTGATTTGAACATTGATGACTTGCAAGCCTTCTTGGTTCTTCTCGTCTCTTTCAAAATCGAGAATAACATTGAAAGTGTCCTCCTCGTCGCAAAGTTCTGGGATGGTCACCAAAGTTCGATATGCGTTTGGTCTTTGCGGGTTTGCGATGCCCATGAAGACTAACTCGCAGTCATATTGATTTTCATCAAACCCGATAATGAAACGAATTGCGAAGACCTTGAT
>JAFGQT010000069.1 GCA_016935515.1 Bacilli bacterium | reverse complement strand
TCCTGATTAGGCAAGTCATCGACAAACGGCAGATTGACGATGACTTGTTCGATTGGGTCAAGAACCGATATCTATGGTATTACCGATCATCAAGCAAAAACTTGACAAAACCGTATTTGGGAATCGTGAAATTGCTTGAAGATCTTGAAAAGAACAAGATTAAAATGGCTGTACTGTCCAACAAACCAGATCCGGAAACAAAAGAAGTGGTCAATCACTATTTTCCAAACATAGCTTTTTCCTGCGTCATCGGGAAGAAAGCTGAATTTCCAATCAAACCAGATCCCGCTTCGCTCGAATATGTCATTACTGAACTGAAAACAAGCAAAGAAAGGATTCTGTATGTCGGCGACACGCGGACGGACATGGAAACGGCAGCTAACGCGTCTTTGGTATCTGCGGGAGTGTTGTGGGGCTTTCGCGACAAGGTTGAACTTCAAGGATCAGGCGCGAACTACATCATTGAAAAGCCCGAAGAAATATCATTTTTGATTTTGGGGGGATAATCGATTATGATCATCACAGTTGATCAAATCCAGGATATCGATTTGCGCGGGAAAATCATCATTTTTCCGACTGATACCGTATATGGCGTTGGTTGTCTTTATGACGACCTTGTGGCCATAGATCGAATTTACAGATTAAAAGATCGGGATTACTCGAAACCCATGGCTATACTCGCCGCAGACATTCCATCAACCTTGCCGCTGCTCGAGGTGACAGAGGATTTTATGGATTTGGCGCGCAAGTATTGGCCGGGAGCGTTGACTCTTATAGCTAAACGCAGCGACCTTGTGTCAAGCTTAGCGTCTGCTGGTGCCGATACCGTCGGGGTAAGGGTTCCAAATCATGAACTCTCTTTGGCGTTGTTGAGACATTTCGGGCCAATGGTTGTCACCAGTGTCAATTTGTCCGGTGAACCGTCAATTTTGAAATTTTCAGATATTCTGAAATATGAGAAACGGGTTGATTACATCATTGATGGGGGCGACCTCGAAGGGGTGGCTTCAACAGTATATGACGTTCAAAACCAAGAGGTTTTGCGTCAGGGATCTTTGATCATCGAGAAGTGAGAAAGTATCTTTCTCATTTTTTTGAGACTTACTGAAATTGATTGTAATGATTAGGGAAATTTGCTATAATTGTTAAGGGTCTCCCGGGAAGTAGGTTGATAGCGAAGATGAAAATTGCCATAGGATCAGATCATGCCGGATTCGCATATAAAGAACCGATCATTGAGCTCTTGCGACAACTTGAACACGAGGTGTTCGACCTGGGCACAAATTCAGAAACGTCAACGGATTATCCCGTTTATGCTTTCAAGGTTGGAGAAGCCATAAGGGATAAGATCGCCGATCTTGGAATCCTCATTTGCGGCACCGGAATCGGTGTTTCGATCGCCGCCAACAAGGTCAAGGGCGTTCGCGCCGGAGCTTGTCAATCGGAATTTGCGGCCAAGATGATGCGCGAACATAACGATGCCAACATTTTGTGCCTTGGCTCGAGGATCAACACACTGGAAGAAGCGTTAAATTTCGTCAAGATTTATTTGCAGTCCGAATATTCTGCCGGCCCCAGACATCAGCGCCGGATCGATATAATTTATAAATACGAGGAGGACGGCAAATGGGAAAAGTAATTCTGATCAATCATCCTTTGATCGAACACAAACTCGCAATCATCCGGAACAAAACTACAGACACGAAAACTTTCAGGGAAAACGTCAATGAAATTGGAAGTTTGGTCACTTACGAGATCACTCGTGATTTGACGACAAAACCTGTGCAGGTTGAAACGCCAATTGCCATGACAACTTGTCAACAGCTTGCCAAAGACGTCGTTATCGTACCGATACTAAGAGCGGGACTAGGGATGGTAGATGGAATCCATAACGTGATTCCAACTGCTAAAATCGGTCATATCGGTTTGTATCGCGACGAAAGGACTTTGAAACCGCATTCGTATTACATGAAATTGCCGCCAGTGCTACCTGATGCGACGATCCTTGTCGTTGATCCGATGCTCGCAACTGGAGGGTCTGCCGTTGCCGCAATCAATTTGGTGAAGCAACAAGGCGGGAAGGATATCAGGTTTGTTGGACTAGTCGGTTGTCCAGAAGGTATCGCAATGCTGCAAAAACATCATCCTAATGTTGACATCTATCTCGTTTCTGTCGACGAAAGACTGAACGAGGTTGGCTATATAGTCCCGGGACTCGGTGACTGCGGTGACCGTTTGTTCGGAACAAAGTAGGATCGGGTCTTGAAAGAATACAAGCAGGCTTTGACGACGCTGCAACTCGTCGTCCACTTTTTTATCGAATTAGCCGTTTCGATGGCAATCGGATATTTTATTGGGCGCAAGCTCGATGAATGGCTGCTTGGTGACAAATATATTTTAACTATCATTTTCATCTTCCTTGGATTGATTGGATCGCTTGTGAAGATGTTTGGCAGAATAATCAAAATGACGGGAGGAAAAGACGGTGAAGATAAAAAATCTTAACATGATTGAAAAAACGTTTCTTTATCTCTGGCCGTTCATCATCCTGTTTGGCTTGGGAACATATCTCATCGGTGGAAATTTCGATTTGGTAGTTGGCTTCTTGCTTGGCGCATTCACTTCGATGTTGATGAACTCAGTTCATTACCGGATTCTAAAAAGTGCGTTTTTGAATCACAAAGAAGTGGTCAAATCAATATCCATTTTGTTATATCTTGTCAAGTTTGTCATGTATGGTATAGTGCTTTACTTTGCGATAACTAGCGATAAATGGAATGAGATTCTCACTTTTGTCGGCTTGTTGTCATATCGACTGGTGCTTTTCCCGATTGTGTTCATCACATTGCGAAAAGACAAGAACGGTGGTGATGCAAATGTTGGACTTTAAACTTTTCGGTCCTTTGTCGCCACAGGTGATATCAACCTTGATCGTCGTAACCGTCTTGTCAGTGTTCTTCATCATCGTCGGTGGAAGGATCGGCAAACTCAAAGCTACGGAAACACCGAAAGGAATTGTCTTTGTGACCTTGATGTTCGTGGAGCAAGTGATCAAATTGATCAATGAACATCTTGAAGGCAAGAAATTGAAAATATTCGGTCCGTATTTGTTTTCCATTCTGATATATCTTGCCGTCGCCAACACGATATCATTGTTCGGTTTGAGAGCTCCGTTATCGAATGCCGGCGTTGCCTTGGCTTTCTCGATCATAACATTGTTTTGGCTGAGATTCGCCGATATCCGCTTCAAAGGCATAAAAAAGAAACTGCATGATGTGTTTATCGGATATGTCTGGTGGATGTTTCCGATCATGGTGCCGATCAATCTCATCGGCGAGGTATCAACACCGCTTACCATGGGTATCCGTCTCTTCGGAAACCTTGTCAGTGGTACTGTGATATCAGCGATGGTTTATGCCGCTCTTAACTTCGTAGCGGGTATCTTTGCTGGAGTATTCCTGCACGCCATCTTCGATATCTTCTTTGGACTCATCCAGGCATTTGTGTTTTTCATGCTTTCGGTCGTCAACATCTCTATGGCAACCGATGCATAATAGCTAGTTTGATTTTTACTCAATTTTTCAGGAGGACATATAGATATGTTTGAATCAGTTTTTGCGTCAATAATTCGGTTCGCAACCGAATACAATGAGTTTTTTAGCGATGGTATGCGTTATCTAGGCGCAGGACTGGCCGTCATCGCAGGTATCGGTCCTGGTATCGGCCAAGGCTACGCCGCAGGTAAGGCTGCAGAAGCTGTCGGAAGACAACCGGAAGCCCAAGGCAAGATCATCATGACGACTCTCGTAACTGCAGCCCTTGCGGAAACCACCGGTCTTTATGGTCTGTTGGTTGCGTTGATCCTGATTTTCGGATAGGACGCCAATGAATCAATTCAGGGTCATCTTCCTGGAAACAGCTGTCGAAAGGATAATCGAAGCTGTTTCTGATGCCATTGAATCTGCGCTCGGCATCACGCTGCTTGATATACTTGTGCAAATACTCGCGACTGTGGTATTGGTTTTAGTCGTGAGGTTTTTCCTGTGGAACAAAGTCACTGACTATCTTGCTAGACGTCGGGAGTTTGTCGCAGCGGAGATCGAAAACGCCAAACAGGAAAATGAAAAAGCCATCAAACTGAAAGCTGAGAGCGAAGCAGAGTATCACGAAACCAAGGAACGCGCCAAGTCGCTTATCGAAACCGCGAAGCAGAAGGGTGAATCGGTTCAGACCGAGATCATCGCCAAAGCCAAAGCAGAGGCTAAGGAAATCAGGGAAAACAACTTGAAGGAAATCGAAGCCGAGAAAGAAAAAGCGCGCTTGGAGATGAAATCTGAAGTTATCGAGTTAGCTGCGGTAATGGCTGAAAAAATCATCGAACAGGAAGTTGATCGGGATAAATATTTCGATAATTCAATAGCGAATCTCGATCAGCAGGATAAACAATGAAGACGGTTCAGGAAGAATATGCACAAGCGTTGTTCCAGATAGCGCTTGAGATGAAAAAGATAGACACTGTAGAAGTAGCTTATTCGACTTTTATCAAAGCGTTCGACACATCCGTAAGGAAATTCTTTTTGCATCCAAAAGTCTCGAGGCAGGAGAAAAAGGACGTTTTGACATCAAGCGTTGCAGACGATTTACTCAGACATTTCCTTTTTGTCTTGATCGACAACGAACGTATGGACATTGTCGGTAATTGTTATTACGCCTTCAATGAGATGATTGACAGGATGCAGTCCGTCAAACGGGCAACAGTCTTTTCAAGGGATAAACTTTCCGATGCCAAGTTGACGTCAATCGGTAAGGAACTTGAAAAGAAGTATAATCAAAAAATTGAGATTACCGCGAAGATCGATCCGGAAATCCTTTCCGGATTCCGAATCGAGATTGACGGTTTTGTAATTGATGCGACCGCAAACCGTAAGCTTGCGGATCTGAAAAACAGCCTGAAACAAGGGTAGATGGAGGAAAACATGCGGATAGACCCTCTGGAGATCAGTGCACTGCTGAAAGAACAGATAAAGAAATATACCCATAAAACCAAGACGGAGCAAATCGGCACCGTTATTTCCGTCGGCGACGGAATCGCTCTTGTATATGGTCTTGACAACGCGATGAGCGGCGAACTTCTTGTTTTTCCCCGTGAAGTCTTTGGCATGGTACAGAACCTAGAAAAGGATCACGTTGGCGCAATCTTGCTCAATGATTCGACTTTGGTCAAACAAGGCGATGAAGTCAGGACTACAGGAAAGATCCTTGAAGTTCCGGTCGGAGAAAACATGATCGGGCGTGTCATCAACCCTCTAGGTCAACCTTTGGACGGTCTGGGCAAAATAATAACCAACAAGACAAGACCGATCGAACAAAAAGCCAAAGGTGTGATTGACCGACAAGCTGTCAATCAGCCTCTGCAAACCGGCATCAAAGTTCTTGACGCCTTGGTTCCGATCGGTAGAGGTCAACGGGAATTGATCATCGGCGATAGACAGACGGGGAAAACCTCGATCGCAGTCGACACGATCCTCAATCAGAAAGATGGAGATGTGATCTGTATTTATGTCGCCATCGGTCAAAAGGAATCGACCGTCCTGAACGTCTATGAAACTTTGAAAAAGCATAAGGCGATGGATTATTCTATCATCGTTGCGGCTTCAGCTAGCGATCCAGCACCGCTATTGTATCTTGCGCCTTATTCCGGCGTAACTATCGCCGAGGAATTCATGTTTCAGGGAAAACACGTTTTGATCGTCTATGATGATTTGACCAAGCATGCGATCAGTTATCGAGAACTGTCTCTTTTGTTGAGAAGACCCCCGGGTAGGGAAGCTTTCCCCGGAGACGTCTTCTATCTGCATTCCAGGCTACTTGAAAGAGCGGCCAAACTCAACGACAAACTTGGCGGCGGTTCGATCACTGCACTGCCGATCATCGAGACTCAGGAAGGCGATATATCC
>JAFGQT010000068.1 GCA_016935515.1 Bacilli bacterium | reverse complement strand
TATGTCGTGTTGTCTTCCTTGTAAGTTTCAGCTTCGGCAAGTGTGTCAAACAACAAAGCACTTTCTACCTTGATGACTTCAGTTTCGCTGTCGACAAGATTCCCTGATAGATCGATGTAATACTCTTTGTCGTTATCATCGGTGTATGAACCTGGTTCTCCGACAGTGTAGACGACTTCCTCGTTCAAGTCGAGGATGTTCTCATCGTCATCATAATAATAAGGATTGACGGTGATGTAAGCTTCTACAATTTCCTCATCGGGATCTACAAGAGTTTCAAGTTTGTAGGAATAGCCCTTGTAAGTTCTCAACGATGTCGAATTGTAGGTAAGCAGGTTGAATTTCTGGAGAACATGTGTAGCATCTCCAGAACTCATGAACCGGATCCGGACAGCCTGAATGTCTTCGAAGGTATTGTTGATATACTCCTTGGCTATCTCAAGATCAGTGATATCTTCGTTTTCAATGATTGCATCGCGAACATAAGCTTCACGCGCTAGAAGCAGGCTGGCGTACTCATCTTCGTTGCCAGCGTAGCCGGAAATGACCATGTTGAGTCTATAGTCATTTTCGAGTTGTGTCTTTGTTTCGGCGTCGATTTCAGCAATTTCAGTATCGTCGGAGGTTCCATATTTCAATTCTTTGATACGATCTTGGATTTCAGCGTCTGTCAAGGCAGCCAGATAGTCTTGCAACAATCTTGTATCGACAAGAAAGGTAAGCTGTTGCATACCGTCGTCTTCCTTGATTTTTTCATAGATTTCCTTGTTGGTAATGGTATACAACACATTCCCGTCACCATCAAGCCTTTCATAAAATACGGCGTCAGGGTCGCTCAGTGACGGATAGTTGGTATTGCCCGTCGCAAAAGCTACGATGACAGCCGCCAGTACTATGGTGATCAATACGGAAAATGTGATTACAATCTTTTTAGTTAACACGCTTTTCATGAAGTTCCACTCCTTAATAAATTTGCATTATTTATCATACCATTATTTATGGTTAAAAACAACTAAAAAATTGTGAGAAATACATGAATATCAAGGCCTTAGGGCGCCGCTTTGAGAAATATGGATGTATTGACAGGCAATAAGAGGGACATAATGGAGTCGTTTTTGCGGAAAAAGTGTCAAAAATGGCTGTACAATATTGACAAATCCGATTTCAAGTTATATAATGGCGCCGTAAATAGCAAAACTAGCGAAAGTTAGTGACGCAAAGCTATAGGGCCTTCGCAAGATGGTAGCCAGTTGCCGTTGTCTGTTATGACGAGGGCATTTTTTATTTCCGATAAGGCTAATAAAAGATGCCGAGCATATCGGACGATGGCCTTTTTTATCAGAAGAACGGGAATGTCATCATGAATTCGCAAGCGAATTTTTTTATGCTAGGCGGTGAATACATTGAGTAAGAAGCGCGACAGAAGCAGGCCGAACACAATGGCGGGAAAAATCGTCAGTTTGACGATATTTCTTGATGCCGTATTCTTGGTTTTGGTCATGGCGGTTCTAACTTTCATCTATATTGACAATATCGAAGTTGCTTCAAGACAACAAATGGAATCTGAATCTCTTAGCACCAAGGGATCAATTGAAGCATTTGTCACAAATGGGAATTTTGATGTGGCGACGTTGGCTTCCGATCAAGCCGTCATCGATTACCTGTTGTATTTGAATGAAGGCAATGCGCCGATAATAAACGATGTGGATGACCCAGACTATCTACTATATCACAGTTTTGCTGAGCAGATTGATTCACTCTACCAGTTTAGCAACGAAAATGTCTACAATTTCGTTTTCTTGGCAACTGCATATGATTGTTCTACGGGTTCAGATGGGTGTTACGTCGGCATAGATGATGAAATATCCGATGCAGAGTGGAACTTGGCTGAAAGACAATGGTACATCGATCTTCAAGAAACAGACAGCGTATTGTCGGATCCTTATATAGACGACCTGACTGGTGAATATGCAATAACATTCGCCAGCAAGGTCTACAATGGAGATACGGTGATAGGCTACGTCGGAATAGATGTCCTTCTCAGCGGGATGCAAAACGTTTTTACGGCTTACGATTACTCAACTGATCAATCTTCGCGTTCAGTTTCTATTTTTGACTTATCCACAGAACCGGTAATGCTTTATCATTCTGACGTCGAAATGTCGGAATACGTAATGGCAAATGAAACCAAGGCTGAAGTTCTTGATAGTGGATCTGGGCACGCCGATGACGGGTTAAGTCAATTATATTCTACATTATACGTTTCTGAAGATATAACGACGCTTAATCTGTTTGGCACTGACTATAGAATAATGTATAATGATATCGAAGGAACCGATTGGGTTGTCGCCTTAATTCTTGAAAGCCAACCGATATTTGGCCTCGAAATGACCTTCTTGATCATCGTTGGCGGTATTATGGTTCTGATGATTTTCGTTTCCCTTATTTTGAGCAACAACATTCGCAGAACTTTGAGTCCGATCGATGATATCCTCAAATCAATAGAAGAAATCAAGCGTGGAAATTACAACATCAATGTTCGCGTCAAGGAAAATAACGAACTAAGACATGTGGCGGATGCATTGAACATAATGTCACGTGAAATCGGGAAACAAGTCGAACTTGTCTATCAAAGCTTTGTCTATGACAGTCTTACGGGCCTAAAGAATCGTAAGGCAAGTCATCAGGAAATTGATGAAATCTTGAAAGGCGATACTGATAAAACGGCAATTTGCCTGCTTGAAGTCGACAACCTAAAAAGCATCAATGTCACCAAAGGCCAAAGCGTCTCAGAAGAACTTCTGAAAGGCGTAGCCAACCGTTTGCGAAAAACCGTTTCCAATAGCGATCATTTATTCTCCAACGGGGGTAACGAATTTGTTTTCTTGATCACCGGGACAAAGTCGCTAGAACGGGCCGAATCTGAAGTGAGCAAGATCATTGACAGTTTCATCGAACCTCTCGATGTTGGCGGTATCAAGATCGAAGTGGCGATTAACGCTGGCATCAGCATCTATCCGTCTGACGGCAGAATGATCGTGGACCTTGTAAAAAAAGCTGATATCGCATTGTTCAAGGCCAGACAGGATTCACGGAACAGCTATGTTTTCTACAATGACCAGTTGACCAAGGAAGTTTCATACAAAGCTCAAATCTCAGAACAACTGGCCCAGGCCATCAAAAACGAGCAGCTGTATCTCAAATATCAGCCGCTGATCGGAAGCGACAATGAAGTCTACGGCTTCGAAGCTCTCGTCAGGTGGAAATCGCCGACTCTAGGCGAAATCAGCCCGCAGATCTTTGTGGCCAACGCTGAAGAATCACATCTTATCATACCAATAGGTAACTGGATCCTGCACAGAGCTTGCGAAGCCCAAGTCAAGATGAAACAAATGTTCGACAAGAAGTTCGTCATGAGCGTCAACGTCAGCCCGATCCAGTTGATGCAAAAGGATTTCATCGATGTTTTAAAACGGATCATCCGCGACACGGAAATTGATCCGAAATATCTTGTTTTGGAAATCACCGAGGGCGTGTTGATCGAATCGTCTTTCTATCTCGAGGAAATTATCGATTATCTCCACGAGATCGGCGCACGCATCGCACTTGACGATTTCGGTACTGGCTATGCCTCATTGACTTATCTCAAACAGATTCCTTTTGACAACCTGAAAATCGATAAATCCTTCGTTGACGGCATTTTCGGGCCCAAAAAAGATCATAGCATCATCGCTACCATCGTACAGCTTGTTCATAATTTGGACATGAAAGTGATAGCTGAAGGCGTCGAGAAACGTAAACAATACGAGTACTTGAAACAGATATCCACTGACGTTTTTCAAGGCTATCTATTTTCCAAACCGCTACTTTTTGACGACGCAGTCCACTATGTGGATCAATTCTATAAAGTCGCCAAGAACAAACGCATTGATGTTTTTGCCAGCAAAGACTATTTTGAATAGAGGTGGTTCATTTGCTCAATAGGATACTTCTGATTCTCAGCGCCGTTCCCACATCCAGGACTTATGAAGTTGTCGTTGCTTCTGTGATCATCATTATCACGGCTGCGACGCTCTTTTTCCTGTTTCGCAACGTCATGAAGGAAATCAGGCGTAAGTCCGACGACAAGCACCTGGTGAAGAAAAAAGACGGCAAAGAGACTGTCGACGATTCACGGCTGATCATCGAACGTCGGACGACAAACAAGAAATCCGGTGATCTTTTCGGTTTGATCAACCAGTCCATTTATGATGCCAAAGAAGGTTCGCTTGGCGTTCTCTTCTACATGAACCTTGACAATTTTCATTTCATCAATGAGAAATATTCGGAAAAGGAAACGGCAAAGGTTCTTGTGGAAATTGAAAAAAGGCTTAAAAAAAAGGCAGGCAGAGGCAGTGTAGTCGGACATGTTGAAAGAGATACTTTCCTTTATTATCACACCGATCAAGTTACCAGTGAAGGCATTCGCGAACTCGCTGAATCACTCCTTGACACAGTCAATGAACCACTCAAGGCGATCAACGAGCGCATTACTACATCGATGGGAGTGGCTTTGTTTCCCTATGATGGAATATCCGCAACTTCGCTGATTAAAAATGCGGAGATCGCTCTCTACGTTTCTAAAAAAGAAGGCAAGAACAGGTATTCACTCTATTCTCAAGACTTGATTGACAAAGAACAATTTAACATGAGTTATTATCAGGAAATCAAGCGCTCGATCTCCAACGACGAGTTCATTCTCTATTATCAGCCGATAGTTGACCTCAAGACCGGTAAGATAATCGCTTTGGAAAGCCTCTTGCGCTGGAATCATCCTACCATGGGCGTATTGCCTCCAGGAAGATTCTTGAATGTCATGGATCTTACCGGAGACATAACTTGGTTTGGATCCTGGGGCTTTGAGAAGATTCTCCAGCAGTACACCGCATGGAAAAAGCAATTCAGGCTCAAAGATGTTTTTATTTCCACCAATCTCTCGCCAAAACAACTTATAGTGCCGGATTTGGCCAAGACTTTCTATGATATCGTCAAGAAATATGAATTCAGCGCCGAGTTGTTCTGCCTTGAGATCATTGATTACTATACAATCGTCAAGAGTCCGATTGCCATGGCAAATTTGGCAGAATTCCGTAAATATGGCTTCCGGATCGCAATCGATGATCTCGGAGATCAGTTCGAGATCATCAACGACATGGATTCACTTAAGGCAAGTATCATCAAGATAAATCGAGACGACACCTTGAAAGTCATGAACAAATTCGAAGAGGCCGACAAGATCATCCGCTCAATCCAGACGGCACTCCAAAAACAGAAAGTCGTGATCGTTGAAGGTATTGAAAATGAGGAAATGATCAAGAAAATGGCAGAATATGACGTCAGATTCATGCAAGGCTATTTCTTCAGCACTCCCAAAGCCGCAGACAAGATAGGTGAAATCCTTCAAAAAACACCATGGGAGATGGATTCATTCGTTGGTTTTTACAATTGAAAACAAAACTGACGCTTCCCGATCGAAGTGCCAGTTTTTTTTAATAGCAAAATACGTTTAGGGGGTCGTCAATGAAAAATTTAGAGTGGCTTATGCAGGGTGACGATGTAATTGTTCATCTTGTAAAAAAGTATCTGCTTGAAGAGAATTCTGTCACAAACAATACAGGATATATTGAAAAGTATCTTGATTTGTTCGATGCGCAAACCTTGACGTGGGGGCGCGGATTTTACGGTCCTAAATGGACATCGACTCACTATACTTTGATGGAACTGAAATATATGGAAATCGATCCAACGACATATATTTATCAAGCGAGTTTGGACAATTATGTACTCCATATGTGGAAGAAATATCAATTGGATTCACAGATTGAACGACTCGATCTGTGCATTATTGGAATGATGTTGGGACTGCTGGCTTACGCCAAAACGCAGAATGACAAGATGAACGCGATGATTGACTGCATATTATCCACAGTGATGCCTGATGGAGGATGGAACTGCAGATGGAATCACAGTTCGAAGCCAAGAATCAGTTCGGTGCATACGACCATAAACATTCTTGAAGGATTGGGAGAATATATCGATCAAGGCTATCCTTACAGGTCAGAAGACGTTTTCAATGCAATGCAGAAAGGTATAGCTGCTCTACTGGAACGCAGGCTGTATCAGGTGAAGCAGAAAAGAATTCCGATTCATCCAAGTATGGCTGAACACCACTATCCTCCAAGATGGAAATATGATTATTTGCGAGTTCTTGAGTTTTTGGCCAAGCGCGATTACCCGCACTGCGAAGAAATGAACGATGCCCTAGATTTACTCGTCAGCAAATTGATCAAGGGAAAGCTCACGAGAGGAAGCACAATTTCCGGATTGATCCATTTTCCGCTAGAGACAGAAAGGTTTGGCCGATTCAACACGCTGAGAGCTTATATCATCTTGAAAACATATCGCGACAAAATATATAAATCATGCGTCGATTGCGAATTTTGAAATGCATAGCGTTGATTAAGTAATATAATTTGACTTATTGAATAACTGAAAATGCGCTTGAGTTCAACTCAGGCGCATTCATTAGGCAAATATCGGTCTTACAGATTATTTGAAAATTCCGTATTTAAGGATTTTCATCGTCTCGTCGACGACATAATCTATGTCAGCTTCGGATGCTTCGTCACGGAACAGGATTTGAAGACCTACGAAATTTGATATGCCCATCAAAACATAAGCAATCGTCTCCAAGTCGATATCGGTGCGGATTTCGCCCTTGTCAGCGAATTCTGACAAGTGAAACTTGTACGCTTCGCCAAATGTTTGGTAGTATTCTTGGAAAATTTTCGGATCGATGAACAATGATTCCCAGATCACCTTGTAAGCCAATGGATCTTGCTTCACATACATGATGAATGCCTTGAGGCCTTCACGTTCAATTTCATATCTTGTTTTGAGACCTTTTGTAGCTTCGACAGCCGCATGCCGGATGCTGATGCGGTATTCATGAAGCAAGTACAAATACAGAGCAAGTTTGTTATCGAAGTAAATATAAAATGTACCTGCGGCAACTTTGGATTTTGCAATAATGTCATTTATCGAGGTAGCTTGGAATCCATTCTTGGCGAAAAGTCGTTTTCCGGTCTTGATGATCCGTTGGAAAGTCTTTTCCCCAACTTTGGTTTTGGGTGGGTGGAATCCGTTTGTCATCATTTTCATCACCTTAATCCATTGTATAGCATCATGAGCCTGTTGACAAGGAAATTTGTAGTTTTTTCTCTACATAAATTATTGTCTGTTTGATATGAATAAAAATTCATGTCTATATACTTTGATAGCGTTTACAAGCGAAACTGCGAATTCTGGCGGTTTTTTGTCCGCCTTAAGAATAATTCCCTTTATTTAGGGCATAATAACATACATTACAATGAAAAAAAATAAAGTGAAAGCGCTTGACAAACAAGATATCATTGAATAAACTATTCTCGTAATATGAATAAAAGTTCATGTGAGATTATGAGGCATTGTTCTCTAGTCTGCCAACTCGATTACCGATAGCTGAAAACGATACTTTTCAGCGTTTTATATGTAAATTTCCAGGAGGATAGTCTAATGAAAGAAAGAGTTTTTATCGTCGGAGCAAAACGTAGTCCCATCGGTTCATTCATGGGTACACTTAAGGATGTACATGCCGCCGATCTCGGATCCCAAGTTTTGCGCAAGTTGCTTGAAGAAACAAAGGTGCCAGTCGAAAAGATCAGTGAAGTCATCGTCGGAAACATTCTTCCCGCCGGGTTAGGCCAAGGCATTGCGAGGCAAATTTCGATCAAATCAGGCATTCCCGAGTCTGTGCCAGCATATTCGTTGAACATGGTCTGCGGATCAGGCATGAAATCGATTCTCAACGCTTATACAGGGATCCAGGCCGGTTTCACGGAACTTGTGGTCGCCGGAGGCGTAGAGACAATGACACGAGCTCCGTATTTGGTAACAGGCAAGGTTCGTGATGGAGTCAAGATGGGGGATTTGACTTTATCTGATCATTTGATCAATGATGCATTGACTGACGCTTTCGGAGTCATGCATATGGGAATAACCGCAGAAAACATCGTCGACAAATACCAAATCAGCCGCGAAGCGCAAGATGAATTTGCTTATCAATCACAATTGAAGGCAATCAATGCAGTGGATTCCGGACGCTTCGATGACGAGATCGTTCCGATAGAGATCCCGAGTCGCAAGGAAACATTGATCTTTGCGCGTGATGAGTATCCAAACCGGACAACAAACTTGGAAAAACTCGCAAAACTGCGTCCAGCCTTCAAAAAGGACGGTTCCGTTACAGCTGGCAATTCTTCCGGAATCAATGATGGAGCCAGTTTCACGATCATCGCTTCTGAATCAGCTGTCAAGAAGTACAATCTTCCAATCATTGCCGAGATTATCGCCATCGGACAAGGCGGAGTCGATCCCAGCATTATGGGCATGGGCCCGGTGCCGGCGATCAGGATGACGCTTAAAAACGCCGGGATGAAACTTGATGAGGTCGAACTCATTGAACTCAACGAAGCTTTTGCGGCTCAATCGTTGGGCGTGATCAAGGAATTGTCCGAAGAACACGGCGTGACTGAAGCTGACATTTTGGCCAGAACCAATCCTAACGGTGGTGCGATCGCGCTTGGTCATCCGGTCGGAGTTTCCGGAAACAGAATCGTCGTAAGCTTGATCCATGAAATGATCAAACAAGACAAACACATCGGTCTTGCCAGCCTTTGCATCGGCGGCGGCATGGGGACCGGAATCATAATCAAACGTCAATAACGGAGGAATGAAAATGAAACTAAAGAACAAAGTAGCAGTAGTTACGGGCGGAGCCAAGGGAATTGGAGCTGAGATTGCCAAGGAATTTGCCAAAGAAGGCGCGATCGTCATCGCAGCCGACATGGGACAAATGAGCTATGAAATGGAGAATGTCATACCTTATGAACTCAATGTCACCGACGTTGACGGCTGCAAGAACTTCTACGAAGAAATCATAGCCAAGTATGGCAAAATCGATGTTCTCGTCAATAATGCCGGTATTACCCGAGATTCGATGACAAGAAAGATGACAGATGAGCAATGGGATCTTGTTTTGAACGTGAATCTCAAAGGCTTGTTTAACCTCGTCCGTTACATCGGGCCGCAGATGGAAGAAATCGGTGGCGGTTCAATCATCAATATTTCTTCGGTCGTAGGTGTTTATGGAAACATCGGACAAGCAAACTATTCAGCTTCCAAAGCCGGAGTTCTCGGATTGACAATGACTTGGGCGAAGGAGTTCGCACGCAAGGGTGTTCCTGTACGCGTAAATGCCATTGCTCCGGGATATGTAATGACGGATATCCTCAAGACAGTACCTCAGGATCTTTTGGACAAATTTGCGGCTTTGACGATGCTCAAGCGTCTTGGAGAGCCTGAAGAGATCGCTAAAGTGGCATTGTTCCTCGCCAGCGACGATTCTTCCTATATAACCGGACAGACAATCAACGTGAATGGCGGAATGCGGCTATAATTAAATCTGCCTTACTTAAGGAAGTGAATTTATGAAAGATATAACGGTCGGCATCGTCGGAACTGGCATATATTTGCCTAAAGAAAGAATGACCGCCAAGGAAATCAGCGTTAAGACGCAAGGTGTATGGACAGAGAATGCTGTGATTGACAAACTTGGCATTCGTGAAAAAACAATACCGGGAGAAAATGACGGCACCCAGGAAATGGGTGTTTATGCCGCATTGGACGCACTCAGTAACACTGGCATCGATCCACAAGAGATCGATGTGATAATCTGTGTCGGCGAAGAATGGAAGGAATATCCGTTGACTACGTCGGCATTATACATTCAAGACAAAATCGGGGCTACAAATGCCTGGGGCATCGATGTTGCGAATCGTTGTTGCACAACGGTATCGGCAATGAAAATGGCGAAAGACATGTTGATAGCTGATGATGACATCAACGTGATCATGGTCGTAGGCGGTTATCGCAACGGCGATTTCGTTGATTTTACCGACAAAGATATGTCGATGATGTACAATCTTGGTGCTGGAGGCGGAGCGATCATCCTTAAGAAGAACTATGGACGCAATCTGTTGCTCGGTTCGCATATCATTGCGGACGGATCATTATCCAGAACCGCTGGAGTCGAAATCGGAGGGACTGCAAAACCGATAACCAAAGATAACGTCGAAGAAGCAAGCAAAAGCCTGCGTTTGCTGGACCCAATCAAGATGAAAGACCGGCTCAACCAAGTTTCGATGCCTAATTGGTATGCCTGCATCGACAAATCGTTGGAAAAATCGGGAATGGAACGTAAAGACATCGATTATTTGGCGATCCTGCATATCAAGCGTTCAGGACATCAGGGCATGCTTCAAGAACTTGGTTTGACTGAAGATCAAACGATATATTTGGAAGACTATGGACACATTGGCCAAATTGACCAGATCTTGTCGCTGCATCTTGCCTTGCGACAAGGCAAGGTCAAGGACGGAAGCGTCATATGCATGCTAGCGGCAGGAATAGGTTATGTATGGGCGGCTAATATCATCAAATGGGGTGATGCTTGATGGGTGATGTGGATGTTGCGATCAAGGAAATAAGCATCATAGTCGCCGCATTGGTGGCACTCTATTTCTTGGTCGATATTTTGATTTTTCGAAAAAGCCTCAAAAGACCGCTATATCGTTCGCGCTTGATCAATTTGTTGTTAGTGATTGGCATTTCAAGTATTTTCTATATTACGATCAAGACTTTTACTTGGCAGTTGATAACGCAGATCGTCTTGTTAAATACGGTTGATCTTTGTATTTTGATGTTGGCGACCACGGGCGTAGTTTTGATTTTCAAGACGTCGGTGACGACCAACTTCGCTCAAGGCATGATGGCAACTTTCGGAGCTTTCTTCGCTGCGACTATCGTTATGCGGCTTCTCGCCAAAAATGCCGATGGCAATCTGATATTTTTCCTATTTGTCGGATTGTTATCTGGAGTCATGGTTAGTTTCTTATTAGGGTTGATCATCGACGTCGGCATCATCAGACGCGGACGATATGTGACTTCCGTAGGAAAACAGATGATCACGATGGGCTTGGTCATGGTTTTGATGGGAATCATCCCGGTGCTGTTTGGCACGAATCCAATAACTCTCCCAGCATTTTCTTATGATGTTAAGTTGATCACTATCGGTGAGTCGATGCTGGTACTTCCTGTTCAGAACATCTATGCAATAGTCATAACTGTCTTGGTTTTGGCTGTCCTGTTCATCATGCTCCGTTTCACAAACTGGGGCCTTGGCGTCAGAGCCACCGCTTCAAGTGAACTCGTAGCTT
>JAFGQT010000067.1 GCA_016935515.1 Bacilli bacterium | reverse complement strand
TCAACACCATTGTTGCTGGCGGCATCGATTTCGATAACGTCGTTTATCGAACCGTCTTGGATCCCCAAACAATTGGGACATTCGTTACAAGGGTTCGCAACCGGTGCGTGCTCACAGTTGACTGCTTTTGCCAAAATCTTGGCAATTGAAGTCTTACCAGTACCTCTTGGTCCGCTGAATAGGTAAGCATGAGCGACTTTGTTATTGAGCAAAGCATTCTGCAAGGTGACGGTGATGTGCTTTTGCCCGGCTACTTCGGTAAAATCTTTAGGTCTGTATGTGCGATATAAGGCTTTATAGCTCATCTCTATCCCCTTTCTCTGTAAAAATCATTGATAAAATTCGGCTCCGGATTGATATAAGCAACACCTTCCGAAGCGTCAAGCAAAACCTTGTCTTGGTCATTAAAAAGCCGTGTGCAATTATCAATAATCAGCGTCGGAATATCTCGCGTGCGTAAAATGGTTCCTGAATGCTGATTATATGATCCTGATTCAGATATAATACCGGCTATGGCTGATTTCTCGATATTGAGGACCAAACTTGGCTTTATCTTCTCCACTACCAGAATCCTAGGATCGGAAAAATCAAGTTGGATTTCATAAACTGTATCCTCAATGGCTGCCAAAACGCGATCGATCGCATCTTCAATGTCGATGATTCTATTACGCAAATATTCATTTTCCATGACCACAAATTTCTCTATAACTTCATCTGCGGCCGCTTGGTAGGAATCGTATGCATTATGGCCTTGACGAATAAGTTCTTTGGCCCGGTCAACGACCAGCGGATCATTTGCCATCAATTTGTGCGCTTCAAAAATGATTGAGATCGAATCACTGTACAACATGTTCGCTGTCGCAATCTGTTCATCCAATATTTTCGTGCTTTTGGCTAACGCAGCCTCGAGCACGGCGATTTGATCAATCTTTTCTGCGGCTTTATAAGTGTCATCGGTCAATTTCACAAGTTTGTGAACTTTTCCCGAAGCAACACCTGGATTGATTGTGATTCCTCTGTAATTGATCACAACAGCTCATCTCCCATACTAGTATTATAACGCATAAGCCTCGGTTTTCCTATGGGTCAGCCGCTTATTTGGTCTCTGTTCCGATTTTTTCTTTTATCAACTCGACGACTACTTGAATCGCCTTGAATTCAACCGAATCCGGTCTGAATTTTTTCTCGATTCTAGAGAAGTTGAATTGCTCGTTTTCTCCGTTTTGATAGATTTGATAAGCTATTTTCAAAGTTTCCTGAAACTTCTGGTTTAATTGAAGGCGTCGATAATCCTCAACTAAAAAACTGTCGTCAAGTCGCATCTTCTCACTGACGACGGCTAAAAACTCCGCTTCATAGTTGTTCTTCTTCCGTTTGCGTCCGATTTTGTCCATGAGAACGTCGCTCAGATAATATACGCCGGTAAAAACGACCGGCATGAACCATAGACTGTACAAGTCTCCGGCAGTTGCCTTATCCGTAAAAATCATGTATAGCGAATATGCCAGAATGATTATCGCGGAAAGAATGAAAATTCCTAAATAAAATCTCAATGGTTTCTTGTGTCCCTGCATGTTCATCACCCAAAAGTATTATACAATAGATTGGCTGATTTATGATAGAATATTTATGGTGATAGTATGTATAGCGATACCATTGTCGCTCAAGCGACAGCGAGCGGAATAGCTGCATTGAATTTGATTCGCGTCTCCGGCACTGAGGCTATTTCTATTGTTCAAAGCGTCTTCAAAGGCAAAAACCTCACAAATGTACCTAGTCATAGCGCAACGTATGGCCACATCGTCGAAGGCGAAGATACGATTGATGAAGTCATGGTCTTTGTTTACCGTGCCCCAAATTCATACACCCGCGAAGATTTGGTGGAGATCACTTGTCACGGAGGTTTCTTGGCGTCGAGTGAAATCATCAGACTTTTGATCAAGCAAGGCGCAAGACCGGCTGACAGGGGAGAATTCACAAATCGAGCTTACATCAACGGCAGAATCGATCTGACCGAAGCGGAAAGCATTATGGATATCGTCAACGCTAAAACGCGTGAACAGCTGCTTATAGCCCAAAAAACGCTTCAAGGAGATACCCGAAAGCTTGTGGAGGAACTGCAAAAGGACTTGCTTTTCATAATCGCCCAGATTGAAGTTAACATCGATTACCCTGAGTACGATGACGTCGAACAACTTACGGGCGAAATCATCATACCGAGAATAGAATCTCTGTTGGAGAGAATTAACTCCATTCTGTCAAAAGCGAATACCGGCAGGATAATCAGAGACGGAATCAAAACGGTCATTGTCGGTAAACCAAATGTCGGAAAATCCAGTTTGCTTAATTCCCTACTGAAAGAGGAAAAAGCAATTGTTACCGAGATTTCTGGCACGACAAGAGATCTGATCGAAGCCGAGATGAATCTGGATGGAATCCTGTTAAAACTTGTGGACACAGCCGGTATCAGGGAAACTACAGATACAATCGAGAAAATCGGCATAGACAGAACCAAGGCTGCAATGGAAGATGCAGATTTGGTTTTGCTCGTCCTTGACCAAAGTGCGGAACTCACAGAACACGACAAAGCTCTTCTTGACGTCACTTCTGATAAAACAAGAATCATCGTTGGAAACAAGACGGATCTCGGAAAAAAGCTGGATCTGCACACCGAGAAAGTAATCAATATTTCCGCCAAGAATCACATCGGCATCGATTCTTTGGCCGCAGAAGTTAAAACATTGTTTTTGAAATCCAAGTTTGATTCCAAGGACACCCTGATTGCCAACGTTCGCCATATAGCAAGACTCGAGCAGACCAAGCAATGTCTTGCGGACTCGCTTGAATCCGCAAAAGCAAAACTGCCGATTGATATGATTGAAATCGATTTGCGCGATGCTTGGTCTTATTTAGGGGAAATAACCGGAGAAAACTCCAGCGATTCCCTGATCAATGCCTTGTTCGCAAATTTCTGTCTCGGCAAATGATGTTTCACGTGAAACTTGTGTTATCTCGATTTTGAATTGTTTTCAACCTTATATACAAACAAAAAGGCCAAGTCATCGAAATTCATGCTGGCCTTTTCAGTTATTGATCTTCGTTCAAAGTAACTTCGTAATCGTCTAAAAAACTATGATGTAGGTCCTCGTCATAATAACCCAGTATGCTGTTGATATTTACGTTTTCTGCAGATCTGAAAATATTGATGTCCGAATTTTTATACTTTCGCCTCAGCTCATCAATCAGCTCTTTGATCTCTTTTCTCTTAGAATCAAGCTCCATGAGTGCAACCTTGCAACCGCAGTTGATTGCTTTTATATTGTGCCTGTTTGTGAACCGGACACAATCGTGTTCCTTGATCAAATACATCGGTCTGATGAGCTCCAACCCAGGATAATTCTGCGATTTGGCTTTGGGCAACATTGTTTTGAAGCAACCTGCGTAAATCACATTCAGCAAGGTGGTCTCGATGACATCGTCAAAATGATGTCCCAAAGCCAACTTGTTACATCCGAGATCCTGCACGGTTTTATAAAGAAAGCCTCTGCGCATCCGCGCACACAGAAAGCAGGGTTTGTCGGGAGCCATTTCATAAGCGGTCTGGAATACCCTTGATGGAAAGATTTCGATTGGAATTCCAAGAGCGTCACAATTCTCCTGGTG
>JAFGQT010000066.1 GCA_016935515.1 Bacilli bacterium | reverse complement strand
GCGGCAATCGCAAGACATTTCGGATATAAACTTAGCATTCATTCCGGCTCGGACAAGTTTTCGATCTTCCAGTTGATCGGGAAATACACTCAAGGCAAATTCCATGTCAAAACCGCAGGCACAAACTGGCTTGAAGCAATGCGCGTTGTCGCCGCAAAAGCACCGAGCCTCTATCGTGAGATTCACAAATATGCATTAAGTGTTTTTGAGGAAGCCAAGAAGTATTATCATGTAACTACTGATATCAAACGAATACCGGACATCAACAAACTTCGTGATGATGAGCTTGTACTGCTATTTGCCCAAAATGACGCCAGACAACTCATTCATATAACCTATGGATTCATCCTCAATGCAAAAGACGAAAAGGGTGTCCTGCGTTTTAAGGACTCTCTTTACCGATTGTGGCGCAAGGAAGACGTGACTTACATTGAAATGCTTGATAAGCATATTGGTCGTCATTTGGAAAAACTCTATTCGGGATATGAAAGAGTCATGAAGAAACAGAACGGAGAGATCTTATGAAATTCAAAGACAACTGCAAATACTCCATAGTCGTACCCTCAAGCATGGGCGTAAGAATTACGCCAGTGGATCGCCAACCGGTAGACATCAGCAATCTTTACCATCTTCAAGCCACTAGCGCGGAGACAAATGTCATAAGCATATCCGCCTCGCTTGGGTTGCCGGTAAAAGTGTTAACTACATTTGTAAAAGACAGTCCAATCGCCAAGTTCATCAAGAACGATCTTCGCAGAAGAGGTATAGACTACGAAGGGAAAGAAGTTGAGCAAGGTGGACCTTGGGGTTATCGTCACCAGTTCAACATCGCAGATTCCGGTTATGGCTTGCGAGGTCCAAGGGTGCATAACGACAGAGCTGGAGAAGTCGGTAGGACTTTGAAAGTCGATGATTTTGACGTCGACAGGATATTCAAGACCGAAGGTGTGCAACTTCTGCATGTGTCTGGTCTGATTGCGGCTTTGTCCGAGTCAACCGCCGAGTTTTGTCTTGCGATCGCTAGAGCTGCTAAACGCTATGGAACAATGATTTCATTCGACTTGAATTATCGCGCTTCTTTCTGGAAAAACCGAAAAGAGGAATTGAGTGCTGTTTTCAGAGAAATCGCGCAAATATCGGATATCCTTATTGGCAACGAGGAGGATTTCCAATTGGCTCTTGGAGTAAAAGGCCCGGATTCCGGTGGTAAGGAACTGGCTAATCACATTGACAGTTTCAAAGGCATGATCATCAACGTGAAGTCTGAATTTCCAAATGTACAGATTTTCGCAACCACCCTTCGGGAAGTCGTCAATGCCAATGAACATTTATGGGGAGCTTTGATGCTCGAGGGAGAAAACTGGGATTACGTCGAAACGCGACCAATTCAAGTGTTAGATCGTATCGGCGGCGGCGACGGTTTTGTTGGCGGTTTGCTTTATGGGCTCATAAAAGGTTGGGAACCACTTCGCTGCCTACAATTCGGTTGGGCGACCGGCGCTTTTGTGACTACTGTGCTGGATGATTTCGGTTTGCCCTCGGACGAGGAACAAATCTGGAGCATCTGGGAAGGAAACGCTCGAGTCAAACGATGATCAAAGCGATATTATCGGAGGTATTTGTATGAAAAAAGCCGACATTGGCATGATCGGTCTGGCTGTCATGGGTGAAAACTTGGTCATGAACATGGAATCCAAAGGCTTCACCGTTGCCGGGTATGACATTGACCAAGAGCGAGTGAAAACATTCGCTTCCGGAAGAGCCAAAGACAAAAATATCGTGTTCGCCAGTTCGCTGGCGGATTTTGTCAAGTTGATCGCCAAGCCCAGAAAAATCATGATGATGATTAAAGCTGGCAAACCTGTCGATGACGTGATTGATAAATTGATGCAACTGCTAGACGCTCAAGACATCATTATCGACGGCGGGAACTCAAATTATCAAGATACTATCCGCCGTTGCGCGTTTGTTGAAAGCAAGGGCATGCTGTATATTGGAACCGGGGTGTCCGGGGGTGAAGAAGGGGCGCTTTTAGGGCCTTCGATCATGCCAGGAGGATCCCAGGCCGCATGGGAACACGTTAAGCCAATCTTTCAAGCAATCGCCGCAAGGGCTGAAGACGGTTCTATTTGTTGTGATTGGGTAGGGAGCGACGGCGCTGGACATTTCGTCAAAATGGTACATAACGGCATCGAATACGGTGACATCCAGTTGATTGGCGAAGCCTATCACTTATTGAAAACTATCCTCAAACTTGATGCCGATGATTTGCAATCAATCTTTGCTTCGTGGAATAAGACGGAATTGGATAGTTATCTGATCGAGATTACCGGAAATATCCTTGGATATAAAGACGAGGATGGGAAACCATTGGTGGATAAGATTCTTGACACCGCAGGGCAAAAAGGCACTGGAAAATGGACTGCCATCGAGTCGCTTGAAGAAGGCGTCCCATTGACATTGATTGGGGAAGCGGTTTATGCGCGATGTTTGTCCGCAATGAAGGAAGAAAGAGTAGAAGCGTCAAAAACATTCTCTTCAACCCGAATTGAGTTCGATAAAGATGCAACTACCTTCATTGAAGAAGTCCGAAAGGCGTTATACGCCGCGAAGATTATCTCTTATGCTCAAGGCTTCACTTTGATGCGCGCTGCAGCTGAAACCCATGGTTGGAAACTTAATTATGGCAACATTGCCATGATGTGGCGCGGCGGTTGCATCATCCGTTCGCAATTCCTTGGCAAAATCAAGACTGCATACGACAATTTACCAGAGTTGAGCAATCTACTGCTTGACCCATATTTCAAGTCAATCATTGAATCAAACATATCCAGTTGGCGAGAAGTGGTTATTGCCGCAATAAAAAACGGAATACCAACACCAGCACTTGCTTCAGGAATTGCATATTTTGACGGATACACTTCCGAGACGCTTCCGGCTAACCTTCTTCAGGCGCAACGGGACTATTTCGGAGCGCATACATATGAAAGAATCGACAAGCCAAGAGGTGAATTCTTCCATACAAACTGGACTGGTCGCGGCGGAAAAACCTCGTCCACAACATATAACGTCTGAAAAAAGAATGAATATTCGGGAGTGATAAACTATGAAATTGCCATTTAAACCAAATTTATCTGGGAAAGTCGCGGTTATTACCGGCGGAGCCGGAATTCTCTGCAGCACTTTCGCCAAAGCCTTGGCCGCATGCGATGTCAAAGTCGCTATTTTAGATCTTTATGAAGACAAAGCCAAAGAAATAGCCGCAGAGATTACGGAAGAAGGCTTTACTGCCATCGGCGTGAAAGCCAACGTTCTTGACCGAGAAGATCTCGAGAAAGCCCATAAAATCGTTTTGAAAGCTTTCGGTAAGTGCGATATTCTTGTCAATGGAGCCGGCGGAAACAACAATCGCGCAACCACTGATGACGAGTTCTTTGATCGCGATGTCTTTCAATCGACGGAAAAGAAAAGTTTCTTCGATCTAGATCCAGAAGGAGTGGCATTCGTTTTCGGCTTGAACTTCACCGGAACGTTATTGCCGACGCAAGTATTCGCGAAAGACATGCTTGATAATCCTGGCGCGGTGATTCTGAACATCAGTTCCATGAACGCCTTCACTCCGCTAACCAAAATTCCTGCCTACAGTGCCGCCAAGGCTGCGGTATCGAATTTTACGCGATGGCTCGCAGTATACTTTGCGAAAATGGGTATCCGAGTTAACGCCATGGCCCCGGGGTTTTTCTCCACTACCCAGAACAAATCGCTTCTATGGAATTCCGACGGAACGCCAACTGCAAGAAGCCACAAAATTCTTAATCACACGCCAATGGGTCGCTTTGGCGAACCTGAAGAGCTTCTTGGAACTTTACTTTGGTTGGTAGATAATGAAAGTTCCGGATTTGTGACTGGAACTGTGATCCCGATAGACGGCGGGTTTTCAGCCTATTCGGGGGTATAGAGAAATGGATATTTGCCTTCAGGCTGAAAAAAGCAGTTGGCTGACAAACGAGGAAATCCGTCAAGCTCTCCATCAATCAGTTGAAGGGCAACAATTCAAAAAAGTATTGCTGATTCCGCCAGATTTTACCCGGTTCCATTCCAATGCCGGTTTGATTACCAACATTTACTACCATTATTTCGTTGACAAGTGCGAAGTCGATATTCTTCCCGCTTTGGGTACACACGAGAAAATGACAGAATCCGAATGCAAGGAAATGTTCGGTGATATTCCCTACGAGAAATTCCTTTATCATGATTGGCGCAACGATATCGTAAAGATTGGCGAAGCAGACAAAGCATATCTCGAATCGATAACAGAAAATCTTTGGCATGAACCCGTAGCTTTTGAAGTAAACAAGATCTTGATGGATGAAAGTTATGATCTGATAATTTCAATCGGGCAAATTGTTCCTCATGAAGTCATCGGCATGGCCAACTATTCCAAGAATCTCCTTGTCGGATGCGGCGGGAAGGAAACGATTCACAAGTCACACATGATCGGTGCAGTTTACGGTATGGAGAGAATGATGGGTAAAGATAACACTCCCGTCAGAAAACTGCTTGATTATGGATTGGATCGCTTCCTTGGGCATCGCCCGATCCTCTTTGTCCTGACTGTCACTACCGCGCCAAAGAATGTGATTCATACGCACGGATTGTTCATCGGAAAAGGAAGAGACGTTTATGAGGCTGCCGTGGCTTTATCCCAAGAAAAAAACATTGATTTCGTCGACAAAGGAATCAAGAAATGCATAGTTTACCTTGAACCAAAAGAGTTCAAGAGTACTTGGCTCGGGAACAAGGCGGTCTACAGAACGAGAATGGCCATCGCAGATGGAGGGGAACTGATCATCCTTGCGCCTGGAGTAAACAAATTTGGAGAAGATCCGGGGATTGACAAGTTGATTCGAAAATACGGCTATCGCGGACGAATGAAGATTCTTGAACTTTTCAAAGAAAATGTTGAATTGCGTGAAAGCATGGCTTCCGCAGCACACTTGATACATGGCTCTTCCGATGGACGATTCACAATCAGTTACGCGGTAAGTCATATAACGTCAGAAGAAATAAAGTCTGTAGGTTATCAAGCTTTGGATTACGATGAAGTGATCAAAAAATACTCACCAGATATTTTGAAAACCGGATGGAATAGAATGCCTGATGGCGAGGAAGTATTTTATATCCCCAACCCTGCACTTGGTCTTTGGATAGATAAAAACCGCTTCTAAAATAATGAAAGTTAATAAAGAGCGGTGAACAACCGCTCTTTATTGTGTTATTTTTAGGAAAACTTTGCATTTATTTGCGGTTGTGGTATAATTTATTTCGCGCGCGCGCATTATTACTATTGTAGGTGATTAAAAAATGTTGTTCGCAAGAATTGCCATAATTCTAGAAATGTTGTTGGTCAACTTATTTACAGCGCATATTTGTTCAAAGAAACGCTTCAACAACTACATCATTGTTATAGTTCATCTTGTGTTTACCGCATTGGTAGCGTTTGTTTTTCGTTATTTCAACCAATTCAACTCAAATCCATATGATGGCAGCGGCATTATGACTGTTTTTGGTTTTTTGTTTCTGATTCCGCTGACCTTGTCATACAAACAGCAGTTCAAATATACATTTCTTATTATGACTTATTCCTGGATATACACATTATTGATATTTTCGTTTTCGTTCAGGATTGGCGAGTTGTTTGGAGATGACGATACGGCGGTTTGGCTAGCTTTGATTATACAAACCGGCTTTTTTAGCGCAACAATACCGTTATTTCTTAAGATTGTCAAGGACAAATTCCTGTTCATTTTGAATAACGTTGATTCCAAAGCGATGAACCTGATCGTGCTCTTGAGTTTCAGTTTCTTCTGCTTGATCGCAATCGGCAACTACAGCAGCGTTCGCGGGTTGAACGAATTCCTAAGTATCACAATCCTCATCTTGTTTGCGCTTAGTGCCGTTACCTCTTATCGCGTATTTTATATGTTGGTAGCCGCAAACAAGCATGCCAGGGCGCTTTCAGAAAGGGTCAAGATCGATTCGTTGACAAAAGTTAAAAATAGGGTCAGCATGTACGAAGATGCCCAAAAACTAATTGACGAAGAAAAGATGTTTACGATAGTCTACATTGATCTAGACGACTTCAAAGCAATCAACGACAAATATGGTCATCAAGTAGGAGATGACTATTTGATAAACTTCGTCAATTTGGCGTTAGACGCCCTCAACTTATCCGGCAACTTGTATCGAATGTCCGGTGATGAATTCATCATTATCCATCAAGGCGACGGAGTTTCTGAGTTGTGCTCGAAGTTCTCGGATCTCAAATTTTCCAATGAAGAAACCAAACTTGCTTTTCGCGGTCTAAGTTGGGGAAGTGCATCGTACCCAGCGGAAGGTAACAACTTGAAGGACTTGTTGAATAAAGCCGACTTGGACATGTATGAAGAAAAGAAGGAAAAATATCGGGATCTTGCCCGATAATCTGATCATACATGGAAAAGAATCGAATCATTGAGTATTATTTGGATGAAAAACTACGAGATCTTATGTTGATTTTCCCAGGAGGAGCATATGAGAGGACTTCACCTCGGGAAAGCGAACCTGTGGCGAGAAAATTTCAAATGGCCGGATATCACGCAGCGGTATTTGAGTATCGACATGAATTATTGGGATATCCAGACATAATCAAGGATACTTTGGCTCACATCACCAAGCTTCGCAAGGATCAAAGGATAGCTAGAATCTTTTTATGCGGATTTTCCGCTGGAGGACACCTAGCATTATGGACCGCCATAGAAAAACCCGATTTAGTTTCCGGCGTGATACTTGGGTATCCGGTCGTCTCGACAGATTCGAAAATATCTCATTTGCGATCATTTTGCAACCTGGTCGGCGATGAACCGAATTCTCTGATTATGGATGCATTGTCACTTGAAAAACGAATTTCAAGTGAATTGCCGCCTGTTTTCATCTGGCACACCTTCGATGACCAGAGTGTTCCGGTAGACAATTCATTGAAATTGATTGAAGCTCTCAAACAAAATCATGTTCTTGTAGAAGCGCATTTGTATTTGCACGGAAAACACGGCTTGTCACTCGCGGATGAGACTACGGCGTTCGAAGACCAAGGCCCAGTAACATTCGCCAAAGAGAACAAACAAGTTTCCTCATGGTTCCAACTGGCGCTCAACTGGATAAAAACAATAAAGCAATAGTCGAAGACGTTTTTCCGGGATGCCGGAAAGAAGCTTCGATTTTTCTTTTTTATTCAAGAAAGGACTCCTGTCATAAGTGATTTTGTGATATCATAAAAGCGATGACTGATGCATTAAGAAGATCATACAATACAGGAGGTCATTATGATAAGGGAAGTTACAACCAAGAAAGATTTGCGACGCTTTGTATATTTCGTGAAATCACTTTATGCCGACGATCCACATTACGTTTTCCCTTTGTTTTCTGTGCTCATGAAAGAGTTGCGGGCAGAAGTCTTGCAAAAGAAGACATACAAAGCCCTTTTGGTTTTTGAAGACTTTGAAGTCAAAGGAAGAATACTTTATACTTTTTCCACTTCAAAAAACCATCAGGGAGAGGTGTGTTTTTTTTCGTTTTTTGACGCAATTGATGACGTTGTTGTCGCAAAACAAATGTTCGACTATATCGAAAACGATATGATAAGCAAAGGCGTTTCATACATAGAGGGAGCCTACACCCCCTATGATCCGGACACGAGACGTGGCATCCTTGTCCAAGGATTCGATATCGATCCGACATTGTTCACTTCATATAACTACGAGTATTATGGAAAACTTTTGGAAGCTTGCGGATATATCAAGGCGTACGATACTTATAGTTTGAGTGCAGATGAGTCGCCTACGACCGACAGAGTCATGAACCTTGCTCAACTATATTTTCACAAGCGCCATGATGTTAGAATTGATTCGCTGAATCTAAAAAAGCTCGACAAGGACCTGAGCGACATCCATCATGTTTTTGAAGTCGCCTCGACTGAGTTGAATTACCAAAATCCTCCTTCACTGGACGTTATTAGGAAAGTCGCAAAAAACCTACGCTTCTTTATTGAGCCGCAATATATCAAAATCGCGAGGGAACCTGATACGGAAGAAGCTGTCGGCTTCTGTGTTGTCTTGCCCGATTACAATCAAGTCTTCAAGCGCACAAGAGGTAAAATAAGACCTTTGATGATGTTGCTTGGCAAAAAGAAAATCACCAAGACAAGAGGCATAATGCAATATGTAGTGCCAAAATATCAAAACACAGGGTTGATTGGCAGCATGTTTCATTCTGTATATAAAAACTTCAAGAAAAATGGCATCACCGAATTTGAGGCAGGAACGATTATGGAAGACAACGTCAAATCAATATCGATGTTCAATAAATTTGGCGGAAAAATCATAAAAACTTATCGCATTTATGGAAAGGAGATCAAGCAATGACTTTCTCGATCATTCAGGTCATAGCGATTTTTTTCGTTCCCTATCTGATCATCAAGTATCATAATTTCAAGTTGACGAAATTGTTGGGAACAATCGGAACAGCATATCTTTTGGGACTGATTGTCGCTTTGATAATATACCTTCTGAATTTGGCAGGAATCGATCTTAAACCTAACAAGGATATAGGTGAAATCGGCAGTCACGCAGCTATCGGGATCGCGATTCCATTGTTGCTTTTCAGCGCAAATCTCAAGGAGGCGAAAAAGCTTTCCAAAACAGTTTTGTTGTCTTTTGCCTCGTTATTGTTCTCCGTGATGTTTGTTTCCGCCATCGTATTCTATGTTTTCGGGAGGACACTGCCTGACGGAGCCGCTTTATCCGGCATGGCGATTGGAGTATATACGGGCGGAACACCTAATCTGAATGCGATAGCCAATATTTTCGGCCTTGATCCAACGGCCATCGGAATTGCCAATCTTTCGGACATGTTCATAGGAGCGGTGTTCTATATGTTCTTGTTGTTGCTTGCAAAGCCTTTGCTCAAGAAAATACTTCCCGAGTCCAAGGGTGGCATCTACATGAAGGAAACATCGGATATCAGAAACACCGATGAGTTCAATTTCAACGAGTTCAAACATTCAAAGCCACTCGTATTGAGTTTCTTATTAGCGCTTGGAATGGCGATTGTAGGAGCGGGAGTGGGAATTTTGATTTGGATTCTTTTGGGTGCTGAACAAGGCAGAATGACTGATCTGCTCGTCCCGTCGATGATGATTACCGTCACGGTTCTCGGAATAATCGCATCCTTCAACAAGAAAATTCGCGAGGTCAAGGGAACCAACATCTTGGGACAATATCTGATCCTTGTTTTCTCTTTTGCTCTCGCTTCATCAATGGATCTAACGAAGATCCAAAGTGGCTTTGGCGACATTTTGCTTGTGTTCGGATCAGTTACGATTCTTGGATTTGCCTTGCATGTCTTCATTTCGTGGCTTTTAAAAATCGACGTGGACTGCACAATGATCACGGCTACAGCCGGAATTTATGGACCTGCATTCATACCTGCCGTAACAAAGCAGATCAAGAATGATGCCTTGACGATTCCCGGTTTGATTTGTGGATCAATAGGATACGCCGTAGGAACATTTTTGGGTTTGGGAATCGGATTGTTACTCGGATTATAATTGAAAATACGGAGGTAAGTCATGCCTTACGAAAATAAGTATTTGGAATTGCTGAGCAAGGAATTTCCCACGGTTCAACAGGCGAGCAGCGAGATCATCAATTTGAGCGCTATCTTGAACCTTCCCAAGGGTACGGAGATCTTTATCACTGATATTCATGGCGAATATGATGCTTTCAACCATTACTTGAAAAACGCTTCGGGGATCATCAAAGAAAAAATCGATCTGATCTTTCCCGACTTGAACGCTGAAGAGAAGAACAGACTTGCCTTTTTCATTTACTACCCAACCGATATGCTCAACAAGTATCAGGCAAAACTTGCGCAACCGGAATTTGAATCGTTATTGAGACAGACACTGTTCCGCATGATTTCGTTGTCACGGCATATTGCGACTAAATACACCAAAAGCAAAGTTCAAAAAACGCTCCCCGAAGAGTTCGCCTACGTCATCATTGAATTACTTTATGAATCTAACAGTCATGAAGATAAGGAAAGATACTACGACGCCATCGTTGACGCTATTTTTTCGACACAAAGGGAAAAGAAATTTATCGTCCAGATAAGCAGATTTATTCGCAATCTCGCGATCGATCAGCTTCACATCGTCGGAGATATTTTCGATAGAGGACCGAAACCACACTTGGTCATGGAAAAACTCATCAAGAAAAGTAACGTCGACATCCAATGGGGAAATCACGATATCTGTTTCCTTGGAGCGGCATGCGGCTCTGAAGTCATGTTGGCAAATGTTATCAGAATAGCTGCTAGATATAACAATCTTGACTGCTTTGAAGATGGCTATGGCATCAACATCTTGCCTTTAGCAAGATTTGCCTACAAATATTATCAAAATGACCCTTGTACACTTTTTCTTCCAAGGGTAGACAATCCTGATTACGAAGAAGAAGAGCTGAATTTCGTGGCGAAAATCCATAAGGCGATTTCCGTGATCCAATTCAAACTTGAAAAGAGAATTGTGGAAAGTCATCCTGAATTCGGTCTTGAAGACAGACTTTTGTTGGAGCGAATCGACCCAATTTCAAAAACCATTGCGATTGCCGGAAAGAACCATCCGCTTCTGGACTCAAACTTTCCTACCGTTGATTTCAATGACGATCCATATAAACTGATTCCAGAAGAACAAGAAGTCGTCGATCATCTCACGCAATTGTTTCTACATAACGAGATGTTGCAAAATCATGCTAAGTACTTGATCCAGAAAGGCTCAATGTATCTTAAATACAACAACAATCTACTGTTCCACGCAGCGATCCCTTTGACGGAGACCGGCGATTTCCTGTCTCAGAAAATTGACGGTCAAGCATGGTCCGGACGTGATTTGCTTGATATTCTTGATCAAAAAATACGCCAGGCATACTTGAATAGATATGCCAAGAACAATCCGGACAAAGATTATTTCATGATGCTTTGGCAAGGCAGAACAAGCCCGTTGTTCGGAAAAGATACGATGAAGACTTTCGAACGCTATTTTCTGAAAGACAAATCCCTTCACAAGGAAACGAACAATCCATACTATTGCTTGAGAACGGATGAAAACATACTCAAGAGGATTTACAAGGAGTTCGATCTCGATTATGAACGCTCAAAAATCATCAATGGACATGTTCCGCTCGATATAACCAAAGGCGATGAAGTAATTCTTGCGGACAAAAAGATCTATAGCATTGACGGAGGAATGAGCAAGCAATACTCCGGTCAAACTTCATTTGGGGGATATAGTTTAATAAGCGACTCGCATGCGTATTTTCTTGTTTCACACGAAAGGTTCGATACATACATGGCCTTGATTCGCGATGAAAAGGACATAATCACAATAACAAGAAGTGAAGAGATCAATACAAGAAGGACTTATCTTTTCGATACTGATAGGGGCGAAGCTATCAAGGAAAGAATAGCAGATCTCTACAAGTTACTTGAGGCTTATCGCAACGGTATAATCAGGGAAAAATAAGAAAAACGGCAATCGGGTCTACCGAATGCCGTTTTTTTCTCATCGATTGTCTTTGAATTATGCTTCTGGTACAGGAACTAGAGCAAGACCTCTTGAATCCTCGAATTCAGCGAATACGATGTAATAGTCGCCAGCTTCAAGCGCGATTGGGTTGTCGTTCCAGCCGCCGGCTTGATCGACGTTCTCTTCAACGAATGGCGGAATGTAGAGGGTATCAGGTGTCAAGTTTTCAATCTTGCCGCTTTCAGGGCTTTGTGCCCACCAGTCTCTTGCGTCGGAATCATCTTTGGTTGTTCTGATGATCTTAACCGTCAAGTTACCATTGAACTCTGTCACTGTTCCATCAATCTTGTACGTTACTGTCCAGCCGGCATCTTCTGCCGGCAATGTAACTTCAACTAGGTAAAGTGCGGTAGCACCTTTGGTCTCTTTGACGATTGATTCGATTCTTTCGTCGCTTCTAGCAATGGCTGTCATTTTGCCGGAGGCTACGGTGTCCCAACCGTTGAATTGACCGGTTGCATAATAATCTTTGTCTGCATTAACAAGAACTTCATCGCTGACACATCCTGTGAGTCCGATTGACAAAATCAGGCCCAAAGCCAATAACAATAATTTTTTCATAAAACTTCTCCTTTTTTCCTATTTTTTATTCTTTTGCACATGTAATTTTATCACTTTGGTGTTATGTTGTCAATAAAACCACCCTTACTGGGCGAAAAAATGAAACCGCTTACCGTTATTTCAAAACGACGCTTGTTTTGCCGGAAATGGTGAGAATTTGGCCCTCAAGCAGGGCTTCACCCAAACCGGCATAACCAGACACTATTGCGAAGGTGTGATCGGTGTAATCGCTCAAATCGATGACGATTGGCTCCTCGCCCGTGTTGTGAAATACACCGACAGTGTTACTATCGTAAGTGGAGAGGAAGCCGCCGAAATAATAGTATCCTTCGAAAGTCAAAGGGGTATACTCACCTCTGGCAATTTCCGGGTTTGCTTGCCGCAACATGATCAGTTTTTTGTAATGGTTATACAAGCTGGAAGAATCGATAATCTGTGACCTAACTGTTCCGTTTGTCTGAAGGTCTTCCGAATATGTGGCCCCGATTGGACTCTCGACTTTGTCTTTGTCGCCCCACAACATCTTCAGTCTGCGGTTGGCATCGGTATTTTCGGTCCCTCGGGATCCTTTCATACCGATTTCTTCTCCATAATAGATAAATGGGGTTCCATAAGTCAAAAGATAAAGACTTGCGGCCACATGCATGGAGTAATCCTCGACGGAAAGAAATCCGGCAGCGCGATTCATGTCGTGATTGGATATGAACGGAGTCAAGACGGCGTTTTGGTTCACATTTTCGACGCGGTTGCGATAAGTGGTGATGTATTGAACATACCAGTTGACGTCATCCATATTGTTTGCGACCATCGCTATCGCTCCTTGCGATTGCGACATGCCGAAGTCGAAATTGCTGAAAGACTCATAATACGGGATGATCAAGGAATCTCCCGACCAGACTTCGCCGACAATATAGGCGTCCGGATCGTGTTTCTTGCACTCTTCGACAAACCAGTTCCAGAATTCGATGTTTTTGTCATCGTCGTTGAGGTAGGGATATTTGGCCGCATCTAGACGAAAGCCCTTGACACCAAGATCATACCAGAAGGCGATGATGGCTTCAATTTCTTGGCGAACAAGGTCACTATCCAAATTAAGCTCAGGCATGCTTGCCGAGAAATTGCCTTCATAAAAATAGTCGCCAGAAAAACTATGATAGGTCTTTCCGCTTTCTTTGTTTTCCTCTGTTACCAAAGTATAGTATTCAAGGTATGGATTGTCCATTTCGCCAGATTGCATGGCGTTACGAGCTGATCTAAACCAAGGATGCTGACTTGATGTATGATTCAATACCAAGTCGATGATAACATCAATGCCTCTGGCGTCACATTCGGCAATGAATTCCTCAAAATCGGCAATTGTGCCGTAATCGTCATCGATCGCCATGTAATTCGTAACATCGTATTTATGATAACTTGGCGAAGGCATTATCGGCATCAGCCAAATGCCTTCGATACCGAGACTCTTTCCTGAAGTGCTATCGCCGTCATTCAAGTAATCAAGTCTGTTGATCAAACCGCGGAAATCACCCATTCCATCCTCGTTTCCATCCGAGAAGGATCCGAGAAAAATCTCGTAATATACGCGATGATTGTCGTCATATTCGACAGGAACAAGATTTTCATCCAAGATTGCGTATTCCTCCTTGGCATTGCAAGACGAGAATACAAAGGTAAGACAGAAGATGAGAAACACGTAGCAGATTTTTTTCACGCTGTCATGATCCCCCTTTCATGCTGAATCAGCCCTTGACAGACCCGGCGGTAACTCCCTCGATATAATACTTCTGCATTGCGAGAAACAGCGAAACAATCGGTATTGCCACAATTACGCAACCAGCAGTGAAAATCGTGAACACGTTAGAGTCGACTCGCTCACCGTAAAGCATGTAATAAAGTCCGACCGCCACGGTATGCATTTCTCGGTTGGTTTCACCGAGAATGACCCGAGCGAAGATGAAGTCCATCCATGGTCCGGTAAAGGCCAACAATGCTGTATAGATTATGATTGGCTTGCTTATCGGCAAGATTATCTTTGTGAACACCTTGGCGTTGTTTGCCCCGTCAAGCCGGGCAGACTCAATCAAAGAATTGGGAATGATATCAAAAAAGCCTTTAGCTACATAGAAACCCAATCCAGCCCCAGCTGAATATACCAAAATCAAAGCGAATAAAGTCTGTGTCAACTGTAGTGCTTTCAAGATGTAGTAAATCGCAATCATTGACATGAACCCAGGAAACAATCCTAAAATGATAGCGAGGTTCAAAAACTTCTTACGAAAACTGAATCGAAGTTTGCTCATGACATAAGCAACGGTCAACGTCAATAGAGTTGACAGAACGAATGATATCGAAGACACAAACAACGTGTTTAAGAACCAGCGCGGGAAAAGTGTGTTGCGGAAAAGGTTCACGAAGTTCTCGAATCCAAGTTGCTTCGGAAAATAATGCGAGACTACGATGCCTATCAGTTGATTTTGATCATTGTACTCCGTACGGATTGAGTTAAGAATTATCCAGAGAATCGGATATAGCCAGATCAAGCTGAGCAAGATCAAAATCAAGTAAGAGACTGCGGTAGAACTGCGCTCGGCAGCTTTAACTGAGCGATATTTTACGGGAGCCTGTGCTCCGCTCATCTGTTTCATCATTGGAACGCATCCTCCTCTTTATAGGTTTTGCTGCGACGGTATGAGATTAATGTTACCGTGGCAGTGATAATGAAGGTGATGATTGCCACTACCGAACCGATGTTGTATTCGCTCTCGTCGATTGTTAGCTTGTAAAGCCAAGTTACAAGAAGATCGGTTGAACCCGCCTTGTAACCGGAGACAGTAGGAGCGCCACCTGTAAGCAAGTAGATGACATTGAAGCTAGTGATGTTTCCAATGAATGAGGTAATCAAGTAAGGAGCGGTTACAAACAGGATGTAAGGAACGGTGATATTGAAGAAGGTCTGTCTTTTGTTTGCACCGTCGATCTGTGCGGCTTCATAAAGATCTGCCGGTACGTTCATCAAGATGCCGCTGGTCATCAGCATGGTATAAGGCACACCGATCCAGATGTTGATGACGATGATAGTGATCCTGGCCGTCCAAGGATTGCTTGCGTTCGCCAAGAACTGAATCGGTTGATCGATGAATCCAACATTGATCAAGAAAGAGTTGATTGGGCCGTACTCCGACAACAGGTTGCGCATAGCCAACAAGGAAATGAATTGCGGCAGAGCGATTGTTATGACGAATACAGTCCGCCAAAGTTTCTTCAATTTTATCTGTTTCTTGTTGATGAGCAAAGCTAAAAGGATTCCACCGATATAGTTTGTGGAAGTTGCGAAAAAGGCCCATACCATAGTCCAGCCAAGAACTGGCCCAAATCTGACGGAGATTTCACCTGTTCCAGAAAATATGTTGGCGAAATTTTCGAATCCGACCCAATCAAACAGAACTTGACCGGCAGGATGGGCGGAATCAAAATTAGTGAATGCAATCAAGATCATGAAAATTGTTGGCAAGACAGTGAATACAATGATTCCGATGAGCGCCGGCGTCAGCATGGCTACATGGAATCTTCCGTCCATCAAATCGTTAAGATCTTCCTTGAAAGTGGATGGATGTCTTCCGTCTCGAACATCGAGGTCGGCTTTGTATGAACTGCTTATGCTTGACATGTGGGCAAAGACATATATGAAAATTATGCCAATCGTCACAACTCCGAACAGTAGCATGAGCATCGAGTTGTCCGTTGGAGTGAATATGTCTCCAGCTTCAGTTCCGAGAGTGATGAAATTGATCAACGCCTTGAACCCAATCGGAGTCGAGTTGACTTCCGGAGAGAAGATCATCAAATACAAGAAGCCTACATATAGCAATAAGTACAGCGAGCCTTTGATGAACTGTTTATGATAGAAGTTGCCTGCTCCGGCCACGAAATGTGAGAGTTTCGTGCCTACGCTTCCGTCTTTGAAACGAAATGCAAAAGCTTTTATCCGCTTCTGCATTCCATTCCAAGTGCGCCTAAAGAATCTGGCAAAGCCGGAGATGAAACGGGAAAATCTGCAGTGTTTTCCAACACGCTGTTCTAGATTTTGCATGTTTTCTCCTTCTTCTGTTATTCGAATTTGTAGAACTATTGTTTATTCGGGACGAATACCGGTCTTCCAAATTGTCTCGATGATCTCAAGTTGGGCCAAGATTGCGGAGTCCTCTGTAAATAGATCATCGGTGTTTTCAAGGATATCCATGATCAAATCAGGAGCTCCCTTTGAATAATAATATGTATTGAATTTGGTTGAATAACCGAAAGGTTGCGGCATTCCGTATTGAAACATCTCAACTTGAGCTCTGGCCAGTTCCGCTTCGACGGTGTCTTCCAAGAATGCTTCGAATTCAATGGGAGCATTCTTGTAAGCGGGTAGATTTTCGGCTTCTTCGAATGATTCCTCTTGCATTTCCTTGCTGCTCAGGTAAAGCATGATATCTTGCAAATAAGCTGCCTTTTCGCTGTTTTTCTTCATCACAAACATCTTAGTGTCAACGAATGTGCCTGATTGGAATACTGTACCAGCTTCGACTGTTCCGTAGGCGTCATCTTCGGTAATTGTAAATGTTGGTAACACCGCAACGCCCAATTTGCTTCCCAAAGCTGCTTTGGCGGGCCCGAAATCCCATGATCCGGCAATTACAGATAATGAAATCACGTTGTGCAATTCGGTTTCCCATCCAGAGTCCGTGGGAGCTTTTGCGCCATTCGGGTGTGTGAAGAATCTTTGGCCCCACTTCATGACGGCAACGGTATCGTCGCCTCTAGCGTAGCATTCTTCTTGAACGCCGCCTTCATAAATTTTAAGGGTGGATTCGTTGGTTTCTGCATTTCGGGCAAGAACAAGGAATGAATTGTTAAATCCGTCCGTTCCCGTTAGCGAGAGAGCCTGTTTGTTTGAGGCTATCGCGGCATCAAGAATTCCTTCCCAAGTCTCTACTTGTGTGGCGGTGATGTAGTCAGTGTTATAATATAGCACTAAATCTTGAGCCACATACGGGACACCGAATGTGTATTCAACGCCGCCAACAGAGGCCTTGATGACTTCAAGGAATGGGTCTGGATTATCAGCCGCTATTTGAGCCAGCAAGTCCGGGTTGGTAACCGGAGCGATAGCGCTTGATCCGGCAGTCAACTTTCCGAGGTTGTCATGTGCAACAGTGAAGATATCAGCCCCAGCTTCTGGATCATCGAGGAACGTTGCTGCAGCGGTACCTGTGTCCGCAGCCAAAACAGAAATCTTGTATGGGAATTTCTCCTCATGAGTTGAGTTGTATTCTTCGACGTATAGATCCATCTTTTCAGCATAGAATTCTTGAGACTCGCTACCCACCCATATGACCAAAGCGTTTCCACCAGAACAACCGGCGAGAACTGACACAGAGGCGACGGCAAGCACGAGCATAAAGAGTAGTTTTTTCATAATGATCATTCTCCTTTTTAAACATTATCATTTTATGGCTTTATTCTATCATCTCATGTTTGTGAATGCAAGGGCTTACATATGAGTTGAGACTTCAGCAGCCGTTTTGATGATATGAGACCGTTTACAACTTTTAAAAGGTATGTTTAGATGTTGATTTTGCATGTGCGATAGACTATTTTATTGTTGTGGATATGATATAATCGAATTGAGTAAACCATTAGGAGGATAACTATGAAGAAAATTATCGTGGTATTGTTGGCGATGGTTGCAATGATTAGTTTTTCAAGCATTGTCAGCGCAGAATCTTCGACAAGCCAACTATACATTCACTACTATCGCTATGCAGAAGATTACACCGATTGGAACGTCTGGGTGTGGCAAGAAGAGCCGAGCTCCCTAGAAGGCCAAGGCTATGATTTTGAAACCGACGACACCGCTTTGTCCGACAATTTCGGTGGCGTAGTCGCAAAAATTGACTTGGATGTATCGCTTCCCGACGCTACCGAAGTGGGATTGATTGTTCGCAAAGGAAATTGGGCCGAAAAGGACATCGACGCGAATCGATACGTTGAGATTCCAGATACAACTGAGTCAGGTATTTTCCACGTATATCTTGTCGAAGGCGATCAGAGAATCGGCACTTCAATTGATGATGTCGACGGGCCTGATAAAAGCCCGAAATTCAAAACAGCTTATTTTGTCGAGTTGGATACCATTAGGTATACCGCAACTGAAGAGTTAGCCTCAACCGATATCACAATTTATGAAGATAATATCGCTAAAACGCCTACAAGCGTTACTATCGACGGCAATGCCGGAACAATAATTTTGCCGTTCGAATTAGATTTTTCCAAAGAGTATAAAATCGAAGCCGTATTCCAGGACAGTTCTGTGAATGATTTCGAAATTACATATGACGGAATATATGACTCGGAAGAATTCGAGTTGGCTTTTGCTTATACAGGCGATGATCTTGGCGCTTATCCAAGTGATTTAAAAACCACTTTCCGATTGTGGGCTCCCGTTTCCGAACAAGTGGTTCTAAATCTATATGATACTGGAACGCCGCTTCAGTTCGGCGGAACCGATACTCCAACCAAAACTGTGGCCATGACTCCCGACATCAAGGGAACTTTCTATCATGAAGAAGTTGGCAATCTACATGGCACTTATTATACTTATTCGGTTACGAACGGAGATATGACGAGCGAAGTCGTCGATCCTTATGCCAAGAGCACCGGTATCAACGGACTCCGGGGGTTGATTGTGGATTTTGATCAAGTCAATCCGAGCGGATTCACATATGACAGTCGTCCGGACAATATGACAAACGCAACGGATGCGATAATCTACGAACTCCATGTTCGGGATCTTACCACTCATTCAAGTTGGAATGGGACCGAAGCTAACCGTGGAAAATACTTGGGATTGGTCGAGTCTGGCACCACTTTTGAAGGTGCCACAACTGGGTTTGACCATATGGTAGAACTTGGGATTACGCACGTGCAAATCCTTCCTTTCTTTGATTTCGGAGTATTGGATGAGACGAAGATCGATGAAGAAGATTATCAACCGTTCAACTGGGGGTACATGCCACTTAACTTCAACGCTCTAGAAGGCTCGTATTCTGCAGATCCTTATGACGGATTGGAAAGAATCAAAGAAATGAAAGAAGTTGTCACTGCCTTTACCGAAGCGGGCATCCGCGTCAACATGGATGTCGTCTATAACCATACTGGGGAAACCGCAAACTCCAACTTCAATCTCATAGTGCCCGGTTACTATCATCGCAAAACCGCAAATGGCGCTTTTGCGAATGGATCAGGAACAGGAAATGAAACGGCGTCAGATCGATACATGATGCAGAAATTCATGGTTGATTCAGTTGTTTTCTGGGCTACTGAATATAATATATCTGGTTTTCGTTTCGACTTAATGGCCTTGCACGATGTTGAAACCATGAACTTGATTGCGACGGAATTGAAAGCGATAGATCAGACAATTATGGTTTACGGTGAACCATGGAAAGGATTTTCCGAATCGCCGCTTGATTCATCGCTTCAAGCAGGCAAGTTCAACCTCGATCAAATGCCTGATGTTGGCGCGTTCAACGACGATTTGCGCGACGCGGTCAAAGGATCGGTTTTCTTGGCTGATGAAGGTGGATTCGTCCAAGGAAACAACTCTTCGCAAATCATCACCAGAGTGAAATACGGAATTACCGGAGGTGTAGCTTTCCCCGGCGTCAGCGGGTCTTCGCTGACAGCACAGAAGATATGGCATACCGAACCAACGAAAACAATCAACTATGTTACCGCACACGACAACAACACCCTTTACGACAAGCTTTATCAGACGCTTGAAGAAGACGGGTTGTTGGATCTCATACCAGCCATGAGCAAACAGGCGAACGCCATCGTCTTGACATCCCAAGGCGTCGCTTTCTTGCATGCCGGTGACGAGATCCTCCGTTCCAAGCCTTTGGCTGAGGGGTTTGATCATAATAGTTATCAATCCCCGGACAGTGTCAACCAGATCCGCTGGAATTTGAAAACCACCGACACTGGCGAAGATGTTTTTGAATATTACAAAGGGTTGATCGAACTAAGAAAATCACATCCGTCATTCCGCATGCCCACAGCCACAGAAATCATTGACAACATGGCGTTCCTTTATGAAGACAAGGAAGGCCTCATCGCATACACCATTGTCAACGATGATAGCTTGGATGCATACGATACAATACTTGTAGCGCATAATGCCAGCGACGATGAAGTGAAAGTCAGATTGCCAAAAGATGGTGGCTGGGTTCTCATCGTCGACGGCGATGATGCCGGAACAGAGCAATTGTCTACTTATCTAGGTGGATCAAAACTCACAATAACACCCCATTCAAGTTATGTTCTCTATCAAGATCAATCAATTGAGGATTACAATCCGTGGCCAACCATAATCCTTTC
>JAFGQT010000065.1 GCA_016935515.1 Bacilli bacterium | reverse complement strand
GGAACTGAACCGACAACTGAAGACGTGTCTGCTGAAGATATCTTTGTAGTCGGTGATTCATTGGACTACACTATTGACCTTAGCGGTATTACTGGTCCAAATCTCTTTATTGATGGATATCTAGTTTATACTCCGTGATTTGAGCAGATCGAGAGGCTTTCCCAATGGGAAAGCTTTTTTTTGGATTACATTGCCGAGTGCTATTGTTTACCAGCGAAAAAAACGATATAATTGTTTACAGGAGAAGCGAAAGCCTTTATTTCTGGCTATCGCATGACTGAGATGATTGCCATTTATTCCCTGTTGATATTTTATGCAGGCTCGCTCATTACGTCCTTTTTGCATTTGGTTGCCCTCCGCCTTCCGATAGGCGAATCGATCAATGGGCTGAGCAAGTGCGATGCTTGCAAGCACAAGCTGAAATTATACGAAGTATTACCGCTGATCGGTTTTGTGATCAATCGCGGCAGATGCCGCTATTGCAGTGCAAAGATCGATTGGATCTATCCTGTACTTGAAGTTATTGGCGGTCTTCTGTATATGGCAGCTTATTTATATTGGGGATTTTCATGGGAATTTGCCGTCGCAATTGTGGCGATTGCCGTCTTGATGGCTGAGTCTATCAGCGATGCTTATTATATGATTGTGATAGACAGGATCTGGATTTTCGGGTCAATCATTCTTATTGTGATCCGAATTGCAGATCAAACGATACTTGATCATCTGCTTTCTGCTTTCGTGCTTTTTGCAATAATGCTTTTGATAGCCTTTGTTGGCAAGAAAATTTACAAACAGGATGCTTTTGGTGGCGGCGATGTCAAATTGTTCATCTTCATCGGATTGTGTCTGATGATTGCCGAAGGCATTCTGGCATTGATGATCGCTTCCCTTTTGGGAATGATCTATGGCTTTACAAGAAGATCGGGAAGAAAGGCAATCATACCTTTAGTTCCATTTATCGCAGTTGGAAGTATGATCGCTTTGTTTTTTGGTGAAGCAATTATTCAGTGGTATTTTACGCTCTTGGGGATGTGATATATTTGGCCAGACTTAGAAATGAACTATCCGTATTTATGACCGATGATGGAATCGGGTTGTTTTATAGTGCAGACGACAAAAAACAGCCGATCAAACTTAAGGAAACGATCGAGCTCGTTCCAGGAGTGATAGAAAACGGAGCTTTGGTTGATCCAGAAGTGCTCTATCATTTGTTTAGGGATTGGCTGAAGACCCACAAGTTTCACCTAAAAAAGGTGAGATTCGTTTTAAACGAAGAAAATGTTCTAGTCAGGGAACTGAGGATTGAAAAGCAGGAGCTGCAGAAAACTACACTCAGTGAGTATCTTGAAGCCCAGAAGGGCAAGACACTCCACTTCCCATTTGCCGAAGCAGTGATTCATCATCAAATAATTGGCGAAGACGAGAACCAGATCGCCGTTGTTGCTTTCATCACCAATGCGAGTTTACTGCATGACTATTTGGATGTATTTGAACGACTGGGATCAAGATCGGTAAGTTACGATCTTCCGTCTTTGGCATTATCAAGGCACTATGCTTCTTCGAAAAAGGCGATTTCCGACAATTATATGAGCGTTATCGTCTATGATCGGCATATCTCGATCCACATTTTCGAGAAAGATGCGCCTGTTTTCGCTATGATTGAAGAATGTGACGGACTTGGTCCTGCGGCAGGCCAGAAAATTGAAGATTATGTGGAGCGCATCGCCAATTATTATCGATACAATCTCCGTAAAGGAACGACGGAAGTGAAGAAAGTCGTTTTCTTCAATCTTTCTAAGAAGCATGATGACAAGTCGTTCAAGAAAGCTCTCAGCAGCATTCTGACGGATTTCGACGTGGTTTATGCTGAGACAACCGATTCTGAATTTGTATCAGTTGAGTCAGAAAAACTTGCCGATGTGGCTCAGGCGTCTGCAAAGAAAGTTGAAACTAACCAGATGCAACTTGAATTCGAACTTGAAAGACTGCGTCGTGGAAAACTTGTGGCGAATTATCTTTTGTGTTTAGCCTTGATCGTTTTCTCCTTGGTATCCTTAGTCTACATACCCTATCGATTATTAAGAGAAGACTTGGCTACCCAAGAGAACGCCAATGCCGCTCTAAACGAACAATTACAAACTTTGCTAGCGGCTCAGGATGACGATTCTGACTACACGGATGAACAACGCGAATATAACCAAATATACGATTTCTTGATTGCATCTGCAGTCGCTCCAACAAGTCATATTGATGACCTGATTGATTTGGTCGACGGATCGCTTGAGATCAAGAGCTATAGCATTGACACCGTCAATAAACAGATAACGTTGATAATCCAAGGGACTTCCGAATCTGAGCTTTATACATATCTGCTGGAAATTTATGAAGCATACGGAATCGTTGATGGTGTGCCCACCGCGGATCGTTGGATGACAGAAGAGCCTTCCAGACGTTTCATGGCCAACTTCATGTTGGAGGTGAAAGTCGTTTATGCGTAAATATGACGTTTTCGGGCGAAAATTGAGTCAAAATCGTCCATTCTACATTCTTGTTGCCTTTGTCTTGATTTCCGTTATCGCCTATGGAGCAATGACGCTTATTGGCAGTAATAAGCTAGCTACACTTGAGACAGATGCTCAAAGAACCGAGAACCAGATCCAAAACGTTTTGGAATCGGAAACAACAGAAACCTATTTGCAAATTGAACAACTGACACCCTTTTTGCCAAATACGTACAGCGAAGCCCAAGTGGTTGGCGAACTTGACCTCATTCGCAATCTTTCGGGGCTGGCCTTGGCTGAAGATTACCAAGCCACATTCCAAACTCCCGTCGCAATTCCTTTCGATGAAGATTTGTCGGAAGATCTCCAAGCCGTCAGCATCTCGATATCCATGAAAGTCCCTGACGCTGAATTAATACTGGATTACTTGGACGAGTTGACTGAAGCCGATCGAATCTATTACGTCAAATCAGTGAACGTTCAGTACATGATTGACAGTGCTGCACTTGTTACTTTGTCAGTTTACACTTTCTATTACGATCAAGATTGATTCATAACACAAATTAAAGCCGGAAATCACGATTAGGATTTCCGGCTTTTTATATTCAGGCTATCAGTTTCCTGAGTACTCATCGAGGACGCTTTTCAGAAGTGAAGGGATGTTAGTCATGATTCCGTCCGCATCGATCGAAATAAGGTGTCGCATCACTTCCGGATCATCGATGGTCCAGTAATGTACAGCGATATTGTGCCTATGCGCAACGCTGACAAAACTAAGCGTGTCGAGGCGCAAGTTATATTCATCTGTTGGCACCTGAAGAACAGCAACCTTGTCAAAATAGAAGATATCAAGGCCTAATTTGCTCAAGACGAAATATTTTACCACACCTTCGGTCGCTGGCGAGAGCATAAGCTCGGGATGTTCTGTTTTTTTGATGTCGAGCAATTTCCCGAATATTTCCTTATGAAAAGACGCGAGAACGATTCTCGAGAAAGCGGCGTAATCTTCATCATGTTTTTCCATCAAATCGATAACAGCGGCCAAAGCTTGCAAGCCGGTTTCTCCGGATTGTTTGATTTCGACGTTGATGCGGTTGTCGGGGAAATTGATGATGAGATCTTCAAGCGTCGTCACCAAAAACTTGGACTCATGACGGGGGATGATGCCATCTGGATATTGAACATCGAGGGGAGTAACGAACTCTCCAAGATAATTAGTGTATTTTGTGAATTCTCCGGTGACATTGTAACCATTTGATTTGGGTGAAACGGAGTTATGATAACCAAAATCAACTTCCTGTTCGACAAGGTCAGCGAAATTCACATCGATGATGTCCTGATTCAAGAGATTGGTCTTGCGATCCAAAGTCGTGTCATGCGACAGGATGATGATACCATCCTTTGTGAGTGACACGTCGGTTTCGAGCATGAAATCAGGATCGACGCTATAAGCGTTATAGAATGCTTCAAGAGTATTGTCTGGAAATTCCTTGTTTCCGCCGCCGTGAGCGATCAAGATTGGCAATGAACCATCTTCAAGCAATGGATTTTCGCCTTTATTGTTCGGAAATCGGGGAAAGAAGAGAATAGTCAAATACAGGACCAGGATTATTGATACGACTACCAGTGTTTTTTTGCGACGCATTGATAATTCTCCTTGCAAGTTTTTATCTGATTATATCACGTTTTAGCGAGGGTTGCACAACTTTGTGCAAAGCAAATCAAAAAAAAGCTTGCGGCAAGCGCAAGCTTCAAAGCTTCTGATAATCTGGTTTCGCGTCTGTGATGAAAAGAGCTTCGATCGATTTAGCAGGCATGGGTTTATTCATGAAATAACCTTGTCCAAAATCACAATCATGTTCGAGGCAATAATCATATTGCTCGGAATTCTCGATTCCCTCAGCCACAAGTTCATGTCCGAGTCGTTGAACCAGGGAGATTACAGAATGAACAATGACTTCATCTTTGCCTTTCTTGTCGATTTGCGAGATGAAGCTGCGATCTAGTTTGACGATATCGATTGGAAGATTCTTGAGATGAGTCAAAGAAGAATATCCCGTCCCAAAATCATCAAGCGCAATCTTGACGCCAAGCTTCTTGAGCACTTTGGTTTGGGCGAAGACTTTCTCGATGTTGTCGATGACTGCAGTCTCAGTGATCTCGAACACTATGTTTTGGATGTTCTCCTTGTAAGCTTCAAGGATCGTTATAATGCGCTGGAAGTTGGCATCGCTAAGCAAGGTCTTGCTGGAAAGGTTGATTGAGAGATATAGATCTTTAAGCCCTGAGGCATCCCAGAGCATTTTTTGCTTAATTGCTGCATCGACTACCCAAGCCTCGATGTTGTATATCTGTCCGGTTTCTTCAGCCAAAGGAATGAATTCACCAGGAGATATATAACCTCGGACTTCTTCCTTCCATCTGATCAAGACTTCGAAACCTACGGCTGTTTGACCTGCAAGCCGATATATCGGTTGAAAAAACAATTCAAACTCGTTGTTGTCAATGGCATGTTGGAGTTTCTTTGCCATGTCGATTCGATAGAGATTTTGCAGTTCTATTGCATCCTCAAAGAAAACGACCCTATCTTTGCCTTCACGTTTGGCTTGATACATGGCGATGTCCGTATTTTTGGAAAGATCCGCAAAGGTTTCGCCGTCATCTGGGGAAATTGCGACGCCAATCGAAAGCGACAGGAAGAAACTGTGATTGTATGCTGACCAAGTCCTGCCGATCAACTTTCTAATTTTTTCAGAAAGACTAAATACCTGTTGTTTGTCTTTGTAATTGGTAATGACTATCGCAAACTCGTCGCCGCCAAGTCTGGCGACCAGATTTGGTTTGTTGACAATGCTGGCTAGCGTGGAAGACACAAATTTCAGGAGTTCGTCGCCCACATGATGCCCGAGTGAATCATTGATATATTTGAAATTGTCAATATCCATGAATAGAAGCGCCAAATGCTCGTTTTTTTCCAGTAGTTTTTCCGTCTCTTGTTGCAATGATACGCGGTTGGGAATCATCGTCAAGTTGTCGTTGAATGCATAGATCTTGAGTTTATCTTCAGCGATTTTTTTGTCTGTCACGTCTACGCCAAAGGCAATAAAACCTCCGGTAGCTGGATTGTCATGAATTATGGACCCGCCATTCCACATGATATAACGGGGATCTTCCATTGCAAACTTAATTTCAGTTTCATAATTGAGAATACGATTTTTTCTTTGCAGTGTAGATAGAACTTTCTTGATGGCTTTGTTGCCTTCTGTAACATCACTCGATCCCTTTTCAAGTTCGAGAAGTTCCTGCAAATGAGGGTTGGTAGATATGAGATTGCCTTTGTCGTCCCAAATTGCAACCATGACGGGAGCATTGCTGATAATTTCTTCAGTTAACAGCCTTTGTCCGGCAAGCGCGGTTTGGGTCCGATCCAGTTTCAAAGTCGTGTCGATGATTTTTTCGACGTAAAGCCTGATCTGCTCGATCCGGTTTTTCACCAAAAAGAAGATGATCAACATCGTGAGCGCAACAAAGAGCCAGCCCTTTGCGGTCTGAATGTTCCTGTTCAGCGTCGGATCAGACACAAGGGTGTCAACTAGCCAATCGGTCAGGGTTATCCATAAGAAGCCGAAAATACTGTACACAAGTATTACGATGAATGATTCTCGCAAAGGATCGAGTTTACTGCGCTGTTGAGCCAGATCAGCCAAGCTTAGTTTTGTGTTTTCGCTGGCAGTCTGCTTTTCGTGGTTGTCCATTTTTTACGTCTCCATAATCAGGATTGTCATTCAATGTCCGAGCAAGATTTAGAATCAGCGATTATTTGGTCAGTTATTAATGCTTATTATATTATACATTATTTCAAAACAGAAGCAAAGTGACCTGTTTTTTCAAGCGAATCCATCAAGATAAGGCTGCGCTCTTGTCATCGGCTTGAAGCGATGATAGAATAAGGTAAGAAATTTGTCAGGTGGTGGAGTTATGAGAAGATTGTTTAGAGTGAAAGAAATGGAAGCCAGACTGAAAGAGCTCGAAAGGTTGAACACTGAATTGATTGCGGAAAAAAATCGCCAGGATGAGCTTGACTATGCTTGGACCGGAAGTCTTGGTCGCTGGTATTGGGATTTCGAGTCCAACACCGTTGTGTTCAATCCGCTCAAGGTATTGGCCTTAGGCTATTCGACGGATGAGATTCCTGAGAAGATCGGTTTTCAATTTTTCACGGAGAAACTGCATCCCGAAGACTATGATAGAACAATGCAGATCATGCGTGATCATCTTTCAGGCAAGACGGATGTATACGAGACTGAATATCGGATCAAAACAAAAAGCGGAGACTATAAATGGTACTATGACCGAGGTAAGGTCACCAAGCGTGATAAGTCCGGGAAACCCTTGTTCATAGCGGGCATTGTTTTCGATATAACTGACAGAAAGAAATTAGAAAGCGAACTTGAAAAGAAAAATCTTTATCTTGCGGAAATATCTGAAAGGGATTCATTGACAGGTCTATACAATCATCGTTATATCTATGAAAACTTGGAAATAATGATTCGAGATGACAAGTACCACCCGCTTTGTGTCGCGGTTCTCGATTTGGACAACTTCAAGTCTTTGAACGATGAATATGGCCACATCCATGGTGACAGAGTGCTTCAGCGAGTAACGGAACTCATCAAGGCCGACCTTCACCCTCACGATATTGCTGGGAGGTATGGCGGAGACGAGTTTGTGGTGATATTTCCGAACCGAGAACTTCAAAACGTTAAGACTATTTGCCAGAAAATCTGTGCTTCTGTCTCAGGAGAATATGCTTCGGAAAAGATCAAATTGACGCTCAGTTGTGGGATTGCCGTAGCAAACGAAGAAGATGCACGCGGCTTGATCCATAAGGCTGATATGAACATGTATGAAGCAAAAGCTGCCGGCAAGAATCGCGTGGTTTTTGCAACTGATGTAGCCAAGGAGTGATGATCGTGAACATTTATGATTTCAGTGTCATCGATGCCAACGGAAAATCAATTGACTTGAAGGAATATTCAGGCAAGGTTCTGTTGATAGTCAATACTGCAACTGGTTGTGGATATACACCGCAATACGCAGGATTGGAGACTTTGTATGAGAAATACAAAGATCAAGGATTCGAGATCTTGGACTTCCCCTGTAATCAATTTTTTGGTCAAGCACCGGGAACCGAAGCACAAATCGTCTCATTCTGCCAAACGAATTATGGCGTAAGTTTCAAGACGTTTAAAAAGATCTTAGTCAATGGAAAAGATGCAGATCCGCTTTTTCGCCATCTCAAACAAGCCGCAGCAAAAGAAAAAGTAAGATTCCTGGCAAATTTGCTGGAAAAACTCGGATTTGACCTGCAGAAAATCAAATGGAATTTCACCAAGTTTCTGATTGATGGATCAGGAGCTGTTGTATCTCGATACGAACCTTCAACTAAACCTGAAGCCATAGAACCCGCAATCAAAGAACTATTAGAAAAAACGCACCGCAGATAGCGGTGCGATTTATTTTTCCGGATCCTCTTTGATATGGCAAGTCGAGATGTCAAGAACTTGATATAGAGGACAACTGCTAACGACGGCTGTCGGAATCATGACCAGCGCTCCGACGACGAACCACCAACTCACGGTCACAGCCAAGACTATGAAACCAATTCCCAGGACCGCTCTGACTATCCGGTCAATCAAACCAATATTCCTTTTCATGTTTTCACCTCGTCTATAATTATACATCAATGTAAGCGTTTTATGGTTTGATTTGCTCAAAAAACACTCACCGCTATTCAGTGATTGCTCCAAGCTTTTCTACTTGATCAACGTAATCCGAAATGTTGAATTTGCGTTCCAGCCCTTTGGCATTCATATATCGGAGTTTTCCAAAGACAGGTCTTTCTGTCCAAGGGCGGTCATGCTTGCCAAAGCACCAAGCGATTCCGGCATAACTCGAAGGATCACGACCGTCAAGAAAGTACTTGTCGTTGAGAAAACTGATGGTTTCGTAAGCTTGCTTGTAAGTCAGCGACCATTCGATGATTTTCTTGGCCCAGTACATCCGCATGTAATTGTGCATGTAACCCGTAGTAACCATCTGCTTCATAGCCGCATTAAAGTATGTATCGTGAGTATTGAAAAGTATGTAGTCCTCGATCGAGTACAAGTGTTCCCGCTGATCACTAGCGTGTTCGTTCATCGTGTTGTATGCCCAGGGTTCAGTCATGGATTCAAAGACATCATAGTCAGGAGTGAAGAAGACATAGTTGATCGCAAGTTCCCTTCTTACGGTCAATTGCTCAATAAATGCAGATTTAGAATCTGTGGGAGCCTGTGAATTTATGACTTGCAAGTATATTTCCAATGGAGATATTTGTCCAAAATGCAAGTAGGGGGATAACTTTGAAGTAAGATCCAAACTTGGATCGTTGCTCTGAGGATATCTAGCGAGTGAATGGTCAATAAAATGTTTTAATCTAGCTTTCGCTTCGGTATAGCCACCATGGAAAATAGGACTGTGAGCCACGCTTTTATCGATATTCAAACTTGACAATATAGAATCAGGTTCTAAAACATCAATATCCGACTCGTAGGACAAGATAATTGGATTGATAACACTATCAATGGATGGAGTATCTAGGAAATCATCAATGTTTCGGTTATACTTTGGTCTCAAAGTATACGCTCCATATTCAGCTTTATCCGAAGCTTGTCTTACGGGTATGATGACATCCGACTCGACAGAGAACAAATCAACATCGTCGGTTTTGGCGATTATATCAAAATATAGATCTTTTCGCCATCGTCTTTGGACTGAAGTATAACCAATATCGATCACGATGGCTTCAGCTTGATCATAAAAGAACCTAATATTATCAATCGGATTGCCGATTTTTATGATGAATTCAATTTTTCGTTTTTGCAGATCTTTCTGGACCTCGGTTAAGCCTTCAAGCATGAATTTGTAATGTCTTAGGTTGGCATTGGGATAATCAGTAACCAAGTTGAAGAAGACGACAAGGGGAAGATTTGCCGCATTGGCCAAATCAATTGCGTGCGAGAAAGCGTGATTGAATTGAACACGTTGCGATTGTTGCATATAATAAATGATGCACCTTTTTCTTTTATAGCTTTGTTTCTTAATCAAATGGACTATGCGTTTTGGATTCATGAAGACTCTCCTTTAGGACTGAAACAATTCCTTTTTCGGGTTATCGATGATTCGGCAAAAAACTTTCCTGATTCCGAGAAAAAAGTGTTGAAAAATTCGTGTCTATCATATACAATATAAAGTGCTAAACCAACCGCAGGTGTAGTTTAATGGTAAAACGTCTGCTTGCCATGCAGATAATGGGGGTTCGATTCCCCTCGCTTGCTCCAGAAGACATCAACCGCCTTAGGGCGGTTTTTATTTTTGCAGAGCCGTTTACACAATATGAGAATGAAGTTATAATGTATGTGATTGGGGAAGAGGGTATCCGTGTGAAGAAGATCTTACTTTTCTGTGTCTTGATTGGCATGTTTGCGAATCTATCGGCTTGTGTAAATAACAGAGTTTTTGTCGAGAATGAAATTGAAGAACTTGCCATGGAAGATTTCGGATTCACTGAGTCTTATTGCTTCAAGAATATTGATACTGAGACCGCGAAAGCCTTGACTGGGACTGAATATCGGAATGCAGGAGTGCTTTTGGGAATCCAAGGCTCAAGCACCAAAATGCTGTTTGTCCCAAGAAGCTTGAATGACGAGGTATTCGTGGTCGATTTTCCGTTTTTGTTCGAGTTCGAGAGCATAATCGAGGAGTTGTCAAAACTCGAAGACAGTGCCAACAATTCGCTTTACAGTGTGCCTGCAGACGATTATGGTGGTTTGACGATCAGCGTAGCATATTTTGACGAACTCAGTGCAGCAAATCCAGATCTTGAGTTTGACAGCGAGATCATATTCAGGTTCACAACACAGACTAGCGAATTTTTGGTTGCATCAGTTGAAAGCAGTTGCCTGATTTTTTCATCCGATTACCAAGTAATGAATCAATGACGGAAAATCTCTTAAATATACGCTATCACTATAGAAGAAACGGATCGGGGTTCCAGAGCCGTTTTTTAATGATGTTGTTTGCGATAAGCCACTGGGGTGATGCCATTGATTTCCTTGAACACCTCGGTGAAATAGCTTTGAGAACAAAAAGCCAATGTATCGCTGATCTCATTTACTGACCTTTGCGTGTACTTGAGCAATTCTTCAGATGCTCTGATCTTCGCCACCTTTACATGCTTTTGAAGCGGCATTCCCGTCTTGGTTGCGAATAACTGCGAAAGATAAGACCTTGAGAGATTGACGTGTTTGGCAATGTCCTCAAGTGTTATGGGGTAGTGGAGATGGTTTTCAATATAATTGAGAGCTTTCTTGATTGATTCGGGAAACTGCTTACGGTTGTTTTCCTCGTTGACCCTTGTGGCAAAAGAGGTGATCATGGTTTTGAACAAGGTACCTAGTTCAACGGGGTTATCGATGTTTTCTGCGTATTTCACAAAGGTGATGCTGATGGCAATTGCATCGTCATGTGGTATTTTTGCTTCCATGACGGTTCTCGCCAGTAAAGTTGCGGCAGCTACGAATTTTTCCAGATTGTCCCTTGCAATGGTGTCGAAAAGTTGTTGATGCAAGGTTGATTTCTCCAAATGTTCCTTCAAAGGCTCCAATGCGCCTAACCTGACATGTGACATTATTGACTCGATTTCTTCCATTGCCCAGTGGCTTCCGACTGATTGCAGACTTGCCTTGTCATTTGTCCAAGGTTCTCTGTTGAAGATTGGTGCGTTTTCAATGACCAGTCGATTGTTGTCTAGATCTTCATATTTGTATTTTATGTCCGTGACCACATAACTGAAGGCAAGCAAGTATTGAATGAACTTATTGATGGTCATCATAGTTATCTGGCGAATGATTTTTCTTGTCCGATCAAGTCCGAACAATTCTGTAAATGACAAAAGTGACAAATTTACTTCAGCCATTGGCCGTATGGTCAGAACCGGTCCCACGAGAAAGCGATACTTCTTGTCCTTGTATGTGTGATCGATGAGTCCGTATAATTCGATACCGTTATAGACGATTATTTTAGGACAAACAAGTCCATATTCCACATCGCGAATATGACTGAGTATCGTTATTTTATTGAGGTCAGTCTCCAAGTATGAACAATGAATCAGTTCATACTTGTCTGAAAACACGCAGAATGATATCTCTGAGTAATTGCTAATCAATGTCGCGGCGTTACCAACGTAATTTGTCAACATTTTTATCACCTGCGGTTATTATAACATATTTACGATAATCCCGCCTATATTGTCACAGAATTTTGTTTATAGAAATAATTGTCGCTGCCCGAAATCAACCAGTGTATCGATAGAAGCACTTCTATAATCTTCGAAAATTCATTAAAAAAAAGGCACTATCGACCTCGTTCTGTGTTATAATCAAAAATGATGAAAGCGTTTGTAAAAATGATATCGAAGGAGCATACAAATTAAAATGACGATCACATCTGCGTTACCGAAAGAACTAGAAATGATGGCAGTTGTGAAAGCTAGGCCTGAACCCGGTTTTTCCTTTGTAAAAAAGCGGATTTCGACTGATCTTTCCGAAAATGAAGTGCTGATCAAGGTTCTTACCGCATCCTTTTGCGGGACCGACTACCACATTTATACTTGGGATGCCTGGTCACAAAAGCGGATAAAGCCACCATTGACTGTAGGACACGAATTCAGTGGTGAAATCATCAAGATTGGATCGAAAGTAACTAGAGTGAAACTCGGTGACATCGTAAGTGCCGAGACTCACATAATCTGTGGAAAATGTGAATTTTGTCTTCGAGGCGAGGGACACATCTGCAAGAACACGAAAATTATCGGCGTCGATACCGATGGATGCTTTGCAAGATACATCAAGATACCTGAAGCAAATTGCTTTGTGAATGACCCAAACCAGAATATGCTTCACCTTTCTGTACAGGAGCCACTGGGCAATGCCGTCCACACAATGACGCATTTTCCGATAAAAGACAAGACAGTGGTCGTTTTGGGATGCGGGCCAATCGGATTGCTCGGCGTGGATGTTGCGAAAGCTTTGGAAGCAAAGACCGTCATAGCCATAGAAGTCAACGATTTTCGCCGCAACCTTGCGAAGAAAATTGGCGCGGATCATGTAATAAACCCAGTCACTGAAGACGTCATAAATTCAGTTATGGAGATTACCGGTGGTGCTGGGGTTGATGTAATTGGTGAATTTTCCGGAAACAAGAAAGCAATCGAACAAGCTTTCAAGTACTTGAAACCAGGCGGAGGTCTCTCGATGCTAGGGATCCCTTCAGAAAATATAACACTAGATTTTGCGACAGACGTTATTTTCAAGGGAATCAATATTTACGGCGTCGTAGGGAGAAGGATCTATGAAACTTGGTACCAAGTCAAGGACTTGCTGGCTAGTGGCAAACTACATCTTGACGATATCATAACGCACCAATTTCCACTCAAGGATATTGATGAAGCTGCAAAAAAGATGGGCGAGAAAAACTGCGGTAAGATTATTCTATTCCCGGGAGATGAAATTTATGAGTAAACTAGAGTACATGCACGATCTTGTGGAAGGTCTAAAAAAGGACGGAGTTTATCGCGAATTACCGATAAACTATGGGCCTTGCGCAAACAGGATAATGCTCAATCACAAGGAAGTAATCAACCTTTCATCAAACAACTACTTGGGGCTGGCAACTCATCCCAGAGTCAAACAGAAAGCGATTGAAGCGGTAGAAAAATATGGTGCCGGGACCGGAAGCGTCAGGACCATAGTAGGTAATCAGGATCTTCTTGAAGAACTGGAAGAATTGTTGGCCAAATTCAAAGAAGAAGAGGCCGTTGTCTGTTTTCAATCGGGACTCAACTGCAACATCGGTACAATTCAGGCTATCGTTCAAAAAGGCGACTTGATTGTCAGCGACGCTTTGAACCATGCATCGATCATTGACGGAACTCGCCTGTCTAAGGCTGACAAGACGGTATATAAGCATTCAGACATGGAAGATCTCGAGCGTGTTCTCAAAGAGAATCGCGACACGTATAAGAATGTTTTGATCATCACTGACGGTGTTTTCTCAATGGACGGGGATTTGGCCAATTTACTGGAAATAGTCCGCTTGGCAAACAAATATGATTGCTTGACTTACGTAGATGATGCACATGGCAGCGGTGTACTAGGAAGATCTGGACGCGGGACGGTAGACCACTTTGGTTTGCATGGACAAATCGACTTCATCGTCGGAACACTTTCCAAAGCAATCGGCGTTGTCGGCGGATACGTGGCTACAAAGAAGATTGTCAAGGAATGGCTCTTGCATCGCGCACGGCCACTCTTGTTTTCCACAGCATTGCCCCCCGCAGCCATTGGGGCAACGATTGAATCGGTGAAGATGTTGATGGAAAGTGAAGAATATACGAAAAAGCTCTGGGACAATGCACGATATTTTAAAGCGAAAATGAAAGAACTAGGATTCGACATTGGGCATAGCGCAACTCCCATAACGCCTGTCATGATCGGCAATGAGGCAAAAACGATGGAATTTTCACGCGAACTTCTCAAAGCCGGGGTTTTTGTCTCTGGAATAGTCTTCCCGACAGTGCCAATCGGCACCGGAAGATTGCGCGTAATGATATCAGCGATGCATACAAAAGAAGATCTTGACAATGCTCTTGAAGCATTTGCCACTGTCGGTAAGAAAATGCAAATAATCTGATTTTTAAGTGAGGTTAAGGCCATGATGAAAAAAGAAATCTTTTGGGATTTGTTCAACGACACATTCATTCCAGTTGCACTTTTACAATTCGATATTTCTAAGAATACCGATGATTCCTATGTTGAGATTCTTGAGACGAATGACAAAATGCAAAGCATGATTGGATCAACAGCTGAAAGACTTCAAGTTTCAGATTTTTGGCCTTCTTTAATGGAAGCAGGTTCTGTGGAAGACAAACTGATTGCTTCTATCAATGATTTTGTATGCGCTGCGGATTCGAAGAAGATCAAATTTCGTGTTAACAGATCAAAAGACAAATCCGAAAGCATCTTGATTCGATTAGAAGATGACATATTTGGGCTCGTGATCATTACAAGCGATGTCAACGTTCACGATAATGACGAACTCAAGGTATATCTCGATCTTAATATCGAAGCCGCATGCATCATTGAGAAGAACCTTCACATCCGCGACTGCAACAAAAAATTCATTCAGATGTTCAGTTTGAATGACAAGACACCGGAAAGCATTCACGATCTGGGAATTGCCGATGATCAACTTGAATTGATTGAAAATCAAATCAAGAAACAGTCCGGCAAAGACACTTTGGTTATCGAGTTCGCTTTCGAAAATGACAGTGAAGAGAATAGATTTCTTGAACTGAAATTTTTCTCTGACAACCAGTCGACTATCATGGTTGTCAGTGACATAACAGTACAAAAAACTACAGAAGCAAATCTGCTCAAGCAAGCCACAACAGACTCTTTGACACATCTTCCTAATCGCGGAGCGTTTTTCGAAAGCATTGAGAAAAAAATCTCTCAAGCCGAGACTTTAGGTAAAAATTTGATCTTATCAATGTTGGATATCGATCATTTCAAATTGATCAATGATATGTGGGGACATCCTGTTGGGGATTTGGTATTGGAACAATTAGCAAGCATCCTGTTAAGCCATAAGAAACCAGGATTGTCTTTCGCAAGGGTTGGCGGCGAGGAATTCGTCATCTTGATCGAATCAGATTTAGAAAATGCGCTTAAAGATATCGGCACGATCAAAACGGACATCGACACTTTCTATTTCAATACAGTCGGGCATGTTTCATGCAGCTTCGGGGTCGCTGAGAGATTGGAGAAAGAAACTGTGAAAAATTTCTACAATCGTGCAGACGAAGCCATGTATCAAGCCAAACGGACAGGCAGAAACAGAATCATCGTTGCCAAATCAGAGATGTCAATTTTTACCTCGAAATATCTAGACTGGAGTCCCAACTGGAATTCTGGCAATCCAATTATCGATGCCGAGCATCAAGAGCTTCTGGAAGCCGGTAAACGCCTGATTTTCTCGCTTTATCCGTCTTTGGAGGATAATGCTTATCACGAGATTGACTCGCTGATCAAACATACGATCCAACACTTCGCAAGCGAAGAAGCGATTTTGGAAAAAATCGGTTTTCCGCAGCTGAAAGAACACAAGCAAATTCACGCGGATTTGATCACGAAAGCAAGGAAATTGGAAAAAGCATTCTACGAGAAGAAACTCGATGAGAAGACGATTTTCACTTTCCTGATCGATGACTTGTTGAAAGGTCACATAATACTGGAGGATTCTAAATATTTTGCCTACATCAGTTGATGCTTCAATGGCCACATTGCAAAAAATCGCTTTTGCGAATACATATGACAGGTTGTTTCCGGTCAAACCGGCTACTTTGTCATTTTTGACGGATAATTTGCCGCTTGGAAAAATTCTTGACGTTGGTTGCGGGAGTGGCAGCTATATGCTTGAACTGGAAAGACGCGGCTATTCAACAAAGGGTGTGGATTCTGATCCAGAAATGGTTAAGATTGCGAAGAGCAAAGCCAAAGTAATGGGACTGAATGCGAAATTCTCAACGGGAGATATGCTGTACCTTAAATATCGCAACGAGTTCGACGGAGTCGTCTTCATCGGCAATACTTTAGTGCACGCTGAATCTGAGAGTGCTGTTGCCACGGTCATAGACAATGTCCATCAAGCGCTAAAGACCCATGGAACCTTGATCTTGCAGATTATCAACTATGACCGAGTAATTGATGATAATCTAGACCATCTTCCCATAATCAGGAATGAGGGGATCGTTTTTGAACGTATTTACAAACATCTTCCTGACGGAAAGATTGAGTTCGTCTCTTTGATCAATGTCGACGGTGAGAACGTTCAGCATTCGGTCTTGCTCTTTCCGCTAAGATATGCTAAATTGGTTGAAGAACTAAACAACGCTGGGTTTGTGGACATTGTTGCCCATGATGGATTTTCTGATAGACCGTTTTCAATTACAGAAAGTCTGCAACTCACGATCACTTGTCACAAACGCTGAGTTAATACATTTTTGCTGGAAGAAGGTATTCACATGGATATTGAAAAGTACAAGTTTGAGAAAATCAAACATGAGAAAACAGGCCGCATATTTCTTTTCGTGATTATTGCGGCTTTCGTTTTGTTCATTCCCGTAGGTGTCGGTATCGGCATAGGCGGAGCAATACTTATGCAAGCGGTTTTTCTTTTTTCAGGAATCATGTTGGGCGTCAACCAAAGCAAATTCAAGAAACTCAGTTTAAGCTTCAAAAACGATTATCTCCGGGAAATGATTGAAAAGATTTATCCTAATAGCACATTCATACCTGAACATGGATTTTCGCAAGAAGATGTATACAATTCCTTGATTCTTCGCAAGACTGATCGGTTTTATTCAGAGGATTACTTGTCCGGAACGTACAACGACATTCCATTCGAGTCGGCTGACGTAAAACTTCAGAACGTTCACCACAGTGGCAAATCTACCACTGTAGTGACAGTCTTTCTTGGCCGGTTGTATCGTTTTCAGTTTCCACGAAATTTTGCGACCGAGATGATTATCGTTCAACCGGGATTCGGAGTAAATTTTGCATATGGAAACTATGAAAAGATTGCGACCGAATCTGTTGAGTTCAATCAGGAGTATAAGGTCTACGCTACAGGTGAACTGGAAGCATTCAGACTGCTATTGCCACAATTCATGGAACGGCTGCTTGATCTTGATCAGCAGTTCAAAGACAAAATCAGCTTTGCTTTTGTGAGGAATATCCTCTATGTTGCGGTAAACAACAACGTCGATACTTTGGAACTCAAAATGAACAAGCCGATTGATGAAAAAATATTTGAAGATTTCGAGATTCAACTGAGTGCAGTCAAGACGATAACCGAAATCTTCGCGAACGAGGAGTTTCATGGATATTCGCATACTTGATCGTGAAAAATATAAATCTAAAAAATTTCAGGTCGAATACTTCACAAGCAGTTGGTATATTCCCTATTCGACAAAGGGCGATAGTTATGAGGTTGAGTGGCGCAAAGCTGTTTTTGGCGAACCTCAAAAGAAGGCGTTTGACATCGAGTTGTATCCTGATTACTTTCCCGAAGCCATAGCTTTAGGTTGTTTTGCGGAAGAAGAGCTTGTTGGGTTAATAGAATTTTATCCGGAAAGCTGGAACAAGCGGCTTCGCGTCACGGAAATTTGGGTCAAAGACGATTTCAGAAATAAAGGAATCGGTTCTGAATTACTTGAGCATGCGAAAAACAATGCCAAGGCAAATGGATTTCGGATGATTGTGCTTGAGACGCAGAGTTGCAATGTCAATGCTATTGATTTCTATAAAAAAAATGGCTATGAGATCATCGGGTATGATAAATTTTGTTATACCAATCAAGATTCTCTGAAGCATGAAGTTCGTCTCGAGATGGGAATTAAGGTGATTGAAAATGAGTGAAAGCACGATTCCAAAAAAGCAGCTTTTTAGACTTGTTTTTGCAATTATAGCTCTTATGGGAATTGTTTTGAATCTGCTTTATCATGATTCCGTGATGCAGACTCTTGCTTACTATACGTTGCAGAGCAACATTGTTGTATTTATCTTGATCGTCTACTTGCTTTTGCGAAAAGCAGAAATGAATGAATTTGCGATCCGGCTGAAATTTATCGCTACCTGCGGAATATTCGTGACTTTTGTCGTATACAACTTCGTGCTCTATCCTTCGCTGATTGTAGCTGAAGATTACGATGTTCCCTTGGTCAATGATCTACTTGTCCATACGATCACACCGCTTCTGATGCTTCTGGATTTTGCGTTGTTTGATCCAAAGGGCTATTTAAAAGCAAAGCATATATTTTATGCGTTGACAATGCCAGTCGGTTACTTCATCTTTTCCCAGATATATGCCATATCCGGTGGAACATTCGATTTCTTTGATTCAACTTCGCGATACGCCTATTTTTTTCTTGATGTAGATAGTCTCGGTTGGCCTAAAGTGTTATTATATATCATCGGGATATCCTTGTTCACATGTTTTGTCGGATATATTCTGATTCGCCTAGATAATCTGATTCACAATCGTCAGATCGGGAGGATGAAACAATGAAAAGTTCAAAAATCTTCGCCATCAGTTATCTTATCATCATAATTGTTTTGAATGTCGTGAGTTACTTCTATTTGCCAGAAGATCTGGTTATGCAAATCACCAGTGGCGGTGAAGACGGATTCACACTTCCAAAAATGGTCGGTCTGGCATTGCTTTTGGCTTTAGGTGCAATGACCGGGCTTAAATTGCTCGTGTCCAAGACTGAAACTGATGACAAGCGATGGTATCCAGCGATGGCGATTATCTTGATTGTCAATATCATCGTGATCGTATTCAATCTTTAGGAATCGCTGTTGGGAGTAGATTTTCGATGAAGCGTCTGATTTTTTTATTGCTCGTAATTGTCATTGGCTACGCTCTTTTTTCGGCAAGCGTTTTTCTTGTAGTGGGTGACGGCTTACACATCATGTTGGCTTGGAATCTATTCTTGGCTGTTGTTCCTTGTTTCGTCGGATTTTCGCTTGTCAAATTGCGGCAAGATCATCCGAACGCGGTAATTCCGGTATTCCTGGTCTGGATGTTGTTTTTGCCGAACAGTTTCTATATAGTCACTGATTTCATCTATATCGACCAGAGTTCTTTCTTCATCCCAGGAGCGATGTATCAACCGGGCGAATACCTGGCTGATTTTGCAAGTTATCTAGCATTTTTTCATATTTTGCTCGGCGCATTGCTGGGTGTGTTCTGCTTCATTGTTTCATTGAGCTATGTCAAGCGATGTTGCCTGGATCTGTGGTTCAAACGGCATGTCTGGCTAGCGATAGCAGTTATTTGTGGGCTCTCGGGGCTTGCGATATATATCGGCAGGTTTCATCGTTTTAATTCCTGGGACATCTTCAATTTTGTCAGGATCATCGAAGCGTTAGTAGCGGAGATCTCATGGTTCACAGCGTTTTTTGTCTTATCGTTCGGATTTATCCAGTTCTTCGTCTATTGGATTTATGCCTTCGTGGAGAAGTCAATTATTAATGATAAAAAAAGCGAGTTCAGCGATTAAGGCTGAACTCGTTTCTTATTTATGTAACAATAACACCATTTCTCTCAGCGTTTTAGCTGCGACTGCAGTTGATGCGCCCGAAGCATCGAGCATTGGAGCAAGTTCGACAATGTCAGCGCCGACCAGGTTGGGGATTTTCTCGAATTCGTCGAAAGATCCCAGCAGTTCCTTGTAAGTTATGCCTCCCGGCTCGGGTGTTCCCGTACCGGGGAAGACTGCAGGATCGAGCACATCGAGATCGATTGTGATGTATACGGGTTTATCATCAATAGATTTTATTGTTTCTGACAACCCAATCAGGTCGTATTTTCGAAGGTGTGTGTGACCGTTCTTTGCCCATTCGAATTCTTCACGATCGCCGCTGCGGATTCCGAACTGGTGGATTCTGCCGTCGCCCAAAAGATCGTGGCAGCGGCGGATGACCGTCGCATGCGAGAGTTTTCGACCGAAGAACTCTTCGCGTAGATCGGTATGAGCATCCAGGTGGATGATATTCAAGTCGGGATATTTCTCTACCATTGCTCTGATGACAGGGTATGTGACAAGGTGTTCGCCACCGACCATCATCGGCAGTTTCCCGTCGTCGAGAATTTGTTTAGTCGTTTCGTACACGGTTTCAAGTGCGCGTTCCACATCTCCTATTGGCAAGTCAAGGTCGCCGATATCGATGGTTGGAACGTCTTTTAGGCTCTTGTTTCGGTAAGGGCTGTACCATTCGACTCCGAAAGAGTCAACACGGATGGCGTTGCCAGCGAATCGAGTTCCGGGTCGAAATGAAGTAGTGGAATCCATCGGGACGCTGAAAATGACGACTTTTGCCGTCTCATAGTCTGCGTTTGAACTTTGAAATGATAAATCCACTTTATTAAAACTCATCTCCGTCACCTTCCCATTTGATCCATTTGCTCTTGTCGATGATCTTGATGTATCCATTGTCAAGTTCGCTATGGATCACAGATCCTTTTTTCAGATAGTATTTGATATCGTCTATTACTTCTTGAGTAATGATTTCACCGGGAATCAGGAACGGTATTCCCGGAGGATAGATCATGATCGATTCGGCGCTGATTTCATCGTATGCTTCCTCAAGCGGAACATTTATTTTTGGTGCATGGAAAGCATCACGTGGTCGAACGTAAGTCTCGGGAAACTCATAGACGAACTTGATTCTTGGCAAACGAGTGCGAACCTTATAATACCGTTTGGATAAGTCGTGGAAGCTTTCAACCAAATTGTCGAGATCTTTTTTCGAATTGCCGATGGTCAAGACGGCCAGGACAATGTGTGACTCGGCGAGTTCAAGTTGGATATTGTATAGCCG
>JAFGQT010000064.1 GCA_016935515.1 Bacilli bacterium | reverse complement strand
TAAATCGGTTGTGGATGCTCTTATTTTTTTCGCTGTATTCACTTTTCACATCAAGATTGATATAATATCAAAGTGCAGTGTAAAAATCATCACTCTTTGGGAGGATCCATGGAAAAGCAGACTATGACTTTTGAACAACGATTATTGCGAAAGAACAAATGGAATTACAGCGTCGGCGGCATTGGCCGTGACATGATCTACCAGTTGGTCGCAACGTTCCTGATGACCTATGTCCAGTTTTCTGGTCTTGGATTGACAGCGGCACAGTTTTCGGTTATTGGAACGCTTTTGGTCATCGGCAGAGTATGGGATGCGGTGAATGATCCGATCATGGGATCGATTGTCGAAAATACCCATAGTCGCTTCGGAAAATACCGGCCATGGATCCTCTTGGGTGGAGTTCTGACTGCCATAGTTGTCGTTTTCATGTTTTCATTAAGACCTTCCGGATGGGGATTTGTTATTTTCTTCGGCGTCATCTATCTTCTCTGGGAAATAGCTTTTACACTCAACGACATCCCTTACTGGTCGTTACTACCGAATTTATCTCGAAACAAGAAGGATCGCGATGAAATCGCAACCATGGTTGTGGTCTTCGCTGGTGTCGGAGCCTTTTTGGCCAATGCGATAATCAGTTTCACTACAGTGGGCAATGCCGTGAAAGGCTACCGGATGATCGCCATCACTTTCGCGATTTTCTTCATTGGCTGCACTTTGCTGACGGTATTAGGAGTCAAGGAGCCAAGGGATACTGCAGAGAAGCGACCGGAGAAGATATCGGTCAAGAAAATGTTCTCGGTCATCAAAAACAACGACCAGTTGTTGTGGTCTTCGCTTGCTTTGATGTTCTATAGCGTTGGATCAGGGCTTCTGGTTGCGCTCGGATACAATTTTTTCTACATTGAACTCGGATACAACGGCACTTTGGTTTTGATTTTCATTGCGACTTTTGGCATTTGCAATATAACGATCCAAAGCTTCTATGCCGTATTGGCGAAGAAGTTCACACGCAAGCAGATGATGTTCTTTAGTTTTATCACTTTGACACTGGGGTATGTTTTGATGCTGGTCATGGGATATGTTTCGTTCCTACCGGTACATATCATAACAGTCTGTGTTTTCGGAGCGCTTGTTTTCAGTGGGCAGGCAATATTCTACATGATAATTATCGTTAACATAACGAATACCATCGAGTATAACGAGTACAAGACCGGTTCGAGGAACGAGGCGATCATCTTCTCATTACGTCCATTTGTGGCAAAATTTTCAAGCGCTCTCCAACAGGGGATCTTCACGGCCGTATTGATTGTTTCGGGAGTGTATTTGCTCAGTCAGACCGTAAGTAATCTTGAAGCTCAGAAGAATTTTTTCGATGCCATGGACAAGGTAGAACAAATCGAATACCAAGCAAATATACCGACTCGGACGGCGATACTAGACAATGTCGATGTTGATGCGGATCTTCAAGAAGCGATTTACGACGCGCTTCAGGAAGTGACTTTCGACTACTCCGCTACGACTGACAAATATACGATGGTTATCAACGACGCGGCCGATTCCGCCTTCAAGGAAAAGGCGACCGGATCGATGCGATTCATGTTGCGGGTCGCAATCACAATCGTGCCGATTGCCTTGATATATGGATCATATTTCATCTTGCAGAAGAAATACTTCATCGATGAAAAATATTATGATTCGATTAATGCAGAAATAGTCAGCAAGAGACAAAACAATAATTCGACAAAGGAAAAAATCTCGTAGTTATTGACATATGTCAATAAGTGTGATATGCTTAATAATGATGAGGAGGTATGACCATGCCTAGACCACAAAAACCAAGAAATGTATGCAGAATGCCGTCCCAGGATCGATACGGTCCGCTAGACAGGCCAGAATCCGACGCCGGAATCATCGTCATGGCGATTGACGAACTGGAGACCATCAGGTTGCTTGATTATGAAGGCTATAACCAAGAAGAAGCTGCCAGGCAGATGAATGTTGCCAGAACTACTGTACAGAGAATCTACAATGACGCCAGAAATAAAGTCGCTGACGCCTTGGTGAATGGCAAGCAAATGAATATCCAAGGAGGAATCTATAATCTTTGTCGTGACAACTGCGGCACATGCGTGCGTCCCCGCCGTTTAAGGATGGGACAAAGACGTGGCAAGGATTGGAGTGAGGAACAAAAATGAAAGTTGCGCTTTCTGTCAGCAACAATTTAGTCACAAACCATTTTGGCTATTGTGACTACTTCATTGTCTATACAGTTGAAGACAACAAAGTCGTTGAAACTGAGATCATCAAGAATCCACCGCACCAAAAGGGCTTCTTGCCGAGTTTTCTCCATGATCTTGGCGTCGATTGCATCATAACCGGCAATATGGGAGAAATGGCGGTCAATATGTTTGATGATCTCAACATCAAATCATATCGTGGCGTTGAAGGCGAAGCCGCCGAAGTCATCGAGCAATTCATCCAAGGGAAACTAAAAGCCCAAGACGTGATCTGCAACGAGCACCAACATCATCACAGTTGATTTTTTAGTGAGCAAGAAACTCCTGATTTTACTCTTGACATGGTATAATAACTTTGAAGTTAAAAATACATTAAGGAGGAAAAAGTATGGAAGTACAAAGCTACAACAGGATGCCTTTGATTGGTGAAAAAGCACCATCATTCACAGCTGTGACTACTCAGGGACAAATCAATTTTCCCGAAGATTATTTGGGAAAATGGGTGATTTTGTTTTCGCACCCTGCTGATTTCACTCCCGTATGCACGACCGAATTCATGACCTTTGCGAGCATGATAGATGAGTTCAAGGACTTGAACACTGAGTTGATTGGCTTGTCGGTCGATTCGCTCTATGCTCACATCGCTTGGCTGAGAAAAATCAACGAACTTGAATGGAAAGGCATGAAGAATGTCGAAGTGACATTTCCGCTTATCGAAGACATCAGGATGGATGTTGCGAACAAATTCGGGATGATTCAACCCGGACAATCGAATACACAAGCAGTACGTGCCGTATTCGTTATCGATCCTGAAGGCAAAATCCGGACTATTCTTTATTATCCGTTGTCGATGGGAAGAAACTTCGATGAGATCAAACGGATCATCCAAGCCTTGCAGAAAGCAGACAAGGATCATGTTGCAACCCCGGCCGATTGGCGTCCTGGAGAGGATGTTATCGTCCCGACAGCTGGGTCATGCGGCACTGCTAAGGAAAGAATGGAAACCAAGAGCAAGGATACTTATTGCCTCGACTGGTTCATGTGTTTCAAAAAAGAGCAGAAATAGCATTCCCATTGTTTTAATCAAAACCACATAAGAAAACGTGATCTCAATGCATTGGCTGCATCAAGATCACGTTTTTTTCATGGATTGTTATATCATGGGATCAAACGAATTTCAATTCTGACCGGATTATGGTCACTGTAAGTAAAGTCGTGATCTACGGTTTCTACGGTTATGATTTCAATATTGTCGGATATGATGAATCCGTCAATCACGTAGTATTGGTTGTTATCCTGGTTTTCAGTATCGTATGGCTGATGCAGGAGCCTACAGGTAGGCAGAGATGTATCAATACCAAAACTGAAGCCATTCGCGTCGAACCAATCTGATTCCATTGGGAATGCCTCCCAAAGATCTGGATTTTTGAGCTCGTATAAGTAATCGTACTGCGTTGTGCCTTCGGTTGTTTCTGATATTGTAACTGCATCCGGGAATGTCTGATTGAAGTCTCCGCCAACCAAAACGTAATTGCCTTGCTCATATTCAT
>JAFGQT010000063.1 GCA_016935515.1 Bacilli bacterium | reverse complement strand
GGATAGATATCAAAAACATCTGTATACCGCTTGTTGAAGTCATCCAAAATGAAAGCGTCGCGATAATCTTTGATCAGAATGAATTCTCCGTGTGTAGTTTCAATCATATTTTCAACTCCCAGCATATATATTTTACCACATTGCCAAAAAATGAAAAGCAAAAACACCCCCGCAATAAAAAAAGGCTTTTCAGCCTTTAAAGAACCAGCAACATATCGTTTTCCAGTAGTACTATCGCTTCACATATAATGGCTTTTTCCTCGCCGACAATTCCGATCCCCTCAAAAGTCGTGGCCTTGATCGATATTTTCTCTACCTCAACATCCATTAATCGTGCTATATTTTCTCGCATCTCGTCGACATATGGTCTCAATTTGGGTTTTTCAAGTGATACCATGCAATCAAGGTTGATTACTTCATATCCCTTGTTTTTGACATATTCGTAAACTTCTTTTAGGATCAATCCTGAATCATAATTCTTGTAAGCGGGATTGTCGTCAGGAAAAAACTTGCCAAGATCGCCCAAAGCCAAAGCTCCTAAAATTGATTCGGCAACCGCATGCATCAAACAATCAGCGTCAGAATGTCCAACAGCCCCTTTGGGGTGCTTGAGTTTGACCCCACCCAAAATGAATGGTCTGCCTTCCACAAGCGGATGAATGTCCTTAGAAAAACCGATGCGAATCATATGAGCGCCTCCAATATTCTGAAATCAGCCATAGTGGTCACCTTTATATTATCATCATATCCTTCAACAATAAACACTTTTCTTCCAAGTTCGTGTTGATAAACCGACGAATCGTCAGAATATGAATGACCGTTTTTTTGCGCAAGCAGGTGTGCTTGCCTGATTTCTTCTGTCCTGAACGCTTGTGGTGTCTGGATCAGATAAGCGCTTCTTCGATCGATATCAGTTTCTATGACACCGTTTATACAAGTTTTGAGCGTGTCCTTCGCCTTGATCGCTAACGTCGAAGCCCCACGTTCAAGCATTGATTTGATCAACCTTATAATAGCCTCGTTCTTGATATTGGGTCTCGCTCCATCGTGGATCAGGACGTATTCGTTCTTGACATGTTTCAAACCATTCAATACGCTATCTTGTCGAGATTCGCCGCCTCTTACTATCAGCACATCCTTGGGCAGGATGTCCTGAAAAACAAGGACTTCATCATCTGGGACAACGACGATTATTTGATTGCATTCGGAAAGCTCGCTGAAAGCTTCAACAGAGTATAGTATCATGGGTTTAGCTTTTAATAAATGAAGATTCTTGTTGTGATCAAGCCCTGTTCTCACGCCTGAGCCGGCAGCCATTATCAATGCGGAATACATATTTCCTCCTCGTCGGTTATGACGAAATCCATTTTGACGTCAAAGACATCATATGGAAGTGTATCGGTTACCTGAAAAGACATGGCAACTCCAATTTTTGGTTTTGTATAAGAAGCGAGATACTTGTCAAAAAAACCTTTTCCGTAACCGATTCTATATCCATCTCTGGAGAAGACCAGACCGGGAACAATGATTATGTCGATGGCTTCCTTTTCGGCTTTTGGGCCTATGGGTTCGCTCAAACCGAATCTGCCCGGCGAAAATTTACCGGTATGCCAAAAAAAATTCATTTCAATCTGTGAAAAATCTGTAATCTTCGGAAAACAGAAACGCTTTTTGAAATCTTCCGCGAGCGAAAGCAGACTAATTTCGCTATGCAAAGGATAATATATGCCAACCGTCTTTGCTTTTTGATAGCTTTCGTTGGATTTGATCCGGGCCAATATCCGTTTTTCAAATTCATGAAAGTCTGACTCGTTGACCTCATCTCGCAAATTTCGAAATTTTTCTCGCAATTCTTGCTTTTCAGTTTTCATTCACCGAATACCGAATAGTTCTTCTTGGGGTTGCGGATCGCTTCATTAAGAGATTTATTGGAGATGCTCAATAATTCATTCAAAGTATAGTTGTCCCAAGGTTCACGCTTGACGATTCCTAAGTTCGGATAGACCACTTGTTGGATGCCGCCGATATTGAGCATCAGATTTATAAGATCGCCCCCACTTTGAAGTGCCCGATACAAGACATCGTACTTCCGTTGGTCTTTGAGAATTAAAGCGAACTGGATGCCTGTAACCCTGAAAATGCTATTGACATCCTTGGCAAAATGGTAACGCATCTTCTTGATGTATTCAGCGATCATCAGATTGCCTACATCCCTGCCGAAACGGCCGTTTATGTCGGGGATGTTTGTCAATTGGATCATGATCAGGTAAAAAGGTTCAGTGTTCTTCATCGCCAGGTTCAGAAACTGGATCAGTTGTTGTTCCGTAGGTAATGAGTCGATCTCATGGATCAATGTATCCGGAAACAATTTAATGTCTATCGGTTTGATCGCCGAAATGATCTGTGGCCTTTTTTCGAACTCGAAGTATTTGCCTCTTTCCTCAACCCAAACGCCAACCCCTTCATGCTTTATCCGATATTTCAAATCAAAATTCGGATTTTTTTTGTTTATCTTCTTGATTGCGCTCAAATAAGCAGATTGGTCGTCGCTGTGGATCAAATCGACGTAATTTTCCATGGAAAGATCGTTTTTGTCGTAATCGATGATCTCCAAATATTGATCCGTGACGAAAAGACCATTCAAATCTTCATTGTAGAAGATCAAGCCTTCACGGATCAAGCCAATGGTCGAAATGTATCTCAGCCTAAGCAAATCGGAACTGTTTTTCACTTCCGCCAGTTCCTTTTCAAGTTCAAAAAAATCATAATCAGTCAGATTTTCCGTAATCCGAATCTTGCGCTTGAAAGTCAGCGCCAAAACGACCGTTGCCGGATAAGCCGCGATCGCTATATAAAGTTTCGCATCATCAATCGTAATGAAGGTAACATATATGGGGAAAAATCTGACAAATGCGTAAGCGAGACCGATTACTAGAATGACGATCAATTTCCAGACATGCAATTTTCGGTAGATGATCCAGTTCAACAAGAACAAAAGAATCATCAATGCTAATGATACATAAATGAATATGTCAACCATTATGATCTATTCCTTTCCAAATCCGTCATTTCTTGATGTTTGCCCTGACGTAGATCAATGGGTAATAATAAGTCAGAAAGATCCCGAGGAAAACCAAGCTGTACAACGCCGAAACATAACGCTCTCCCGCAATATAGGTTCCAGCAAGGATTCCGAGGAAAAGCAAAGCCCAAACAAAATTGAGACCGTTGCTGACAACTTTGAATAATGATGATGTGGCGTAATCCAATCGGAAATCGTGTTTTCGGAATTGATAGACAATTGGTCTGTTGATCAACCAAGTGAAGAAAAACATTCCTCCCATCAATCCCAGCAAGATGTCATCATTACGCCAAGTATTGAAAAATTGCCAAAAGATCGCCAACACCGTCAAGACAAGATATATACCGCTCCAAGCATACTCGAACCAACTGATCTTGCGGTATATCCTGATTCTTACCACCGAAAGAAATGCTGAGAGTCCCAAAGCGAAAGGCGCAAGCCATATCAAATCAATATAATTGTGCAAGAATGCAACAACGGTGAAAATAAGCAAATGTGCGAACATGAACTTCGTGCCAAGATTGTGAATGCTGATCCGCGGTTGGAACCGGTTCTCCTGCTCTTGGTAGTCATCGAGGTTGAACACCGATATAACTTCATAGAGCAAATCGGAGTTGCCGGTGTATTTCAATCCATTTGTTTCGAGAACATTGGCAAACGTCGTTTTCTTCAACAACAAGTTAGATAATTTATCGTTTGTTGTATATATGGTCAAATCGGGATCGGAATACTCGCCGTGATGAAGCGCGATGTTTTTGTCTTTTGTTCTGATGAAATATGTACTCTTGCCGATATGGAAATTAAGATGTCTTTCCACGTTACCCAAAGTGCGCTTCCCATAGTTGTGGCGAATCATCATCATGATTTCATCGTTGGTCAAATAATAAAATGAATCATCGTCTTCGCCGTAATAAAGACTCTCTTCAATTTTGTCCCCTAAAACCATTCCCGTTTGGATATCGCCGAACAATCCGGCTTCAGGACGAACCCATGTTCCTGTCACATGCAAATTGTCGAAGAACATCAGGTGATCGGAAGCTTCGATGGATATTTGCTCATTTATCGAAAGGCCTTTTCTGACTTCGTCTTCCGAAACCATCGCCAAATGCTGACGGGGCAATCCCGCTCTGACACCGACGATTGCCTTCTTGAGTTTAGGAAAAACTTCATGGAGTCGTTGTAACAAAGTCTCTTCTTTTATGGCATTTCGATCATCATAAGCATAATCGAGACAGAGCCCTCCGCCTTTGGAAGGCATCCCATCAGGATCGATAAGATTGTAGTTTGATAATTTGACGATGTTCGGTTTCTCAAGATCGTCATTATGGAAATAGTATGTTAGGTCATTGATTCCAAGTTGTTCAGGCTTTTGATTCAACGCAAGATACATCGTTGCCAGCCTGCGCTTACTGTCAAGATCAGGATAGAATTTGTCCACCAATTCGATTTCTTCTTGAAAACTTGGAAAGAACTTGCGATAAAATTCGTTGGGTTTGTGGCTTACCACGAAATGCTTTGCCTCGATTTTCCGATTGGCAGTATCAACTATATGCGTTACTTTTCCGTTTTCTTCATAGACGTACTCTTTGACTTTCCGTTTTTGGATCATTTTCGGATTGATGATCTTTAATTTATCCAACAAGATTTTCCGCATTTCCGCAACTGTTGTTTTCAAGTAATATAATCCTTCCCTTAGTTCCAGGAAGTATTGGGAGAAGAAATGATAACTGTTGATCTTATGCGGATCCAATCCGTTAAGTTGATGATTGAGCATGAACTCCGACACAATCATTGGATCACTGAAATACTTGTTGAGCAGATCTGCTAGATTGTAGTCTCCCCATTCGATCATCAACGAAGTCAACGTGTAATTCACATTTTTCAGCATGTTGCGTTGTTGGCTGACGTAATTGTCATAATGTCGTTCAAGATCACGGAAAAACCGATGGATCTGATCTCTTTGTTTGGGATAATAGCGGACCAAATAGACACGAAAACGGTCAAACTGGTTGTCGCGAATTCGAAAATCGCGATCTTTGTCGCAAACTATGATATCCGATTCGATCTTAATTCCCGTAATGTCGCGATCAACGCCAATATCTTTGATGTAGCGGTTGATCAGCCCTCCGGTTTCGAGTCCGCAAAGAAATGCTTCCGGATCATATTTAAAACGATATCTGTTGTTTTCAGGATCGACAATATCCATTGTTTCGGGATTGAAGTTATCGGCTTTTTCATCAATCAGTATCGACACATTGCGCATTTTTCTCGCAAGAAAAAGCGCGCTCACCAAACATGGTATGTCGCTACCGATTATAAGGATGTCGTATTGTTCCATAACTGGCACCTCCCGAAAGGAGTCTGTCTTCTCAAATTATATCACATGGACATCTAAAATTCCATGATTGAAAAAAGAAAAAGCGCCGAAGCGCTTATTGGATTTTGAGGTATTTCTCGAAGTAGAGATTCAGTGTTTCCTTGCTTACGTTGTAGTCAAGTTGTCGATTTATGGCTACGCTAACATATCCAGTTTCTTCCGATACCACAATCGTCAACGCATCGGTCTGTTCGCTGATTCCAATAGCAGCTCGATGTCTAGTCCCGAAGTGTAAAGGCAGATCTGTCCTTTCCGTTGAAGGATAATACGCTTTTGCGCAAAGAATCGAATTGTTGCGGATGATGACTGCTCCATCATGCAATGGCGTTGTCGGGATAAAGATTGAAGCCAACAGCTCGCTTGATACTGGCGCATTGATCATCATGGCTTTTGAAATGAACGCGGAAAGGTCAATTGTTCTTTCGATTGTGATCAACGCACCGATCTTGCGGTTGGAAAGAAAATCCACTGTGTCGAGCAACTTGTCCGCAAGTTCGTTGTTGATCATTGCGCTGCGTCTGCCTCTTGATTTGATCAAGCCGATTTTTTTCAGTATTCCGCGCAATTCGTTGATATAAGTCATGAACAACATGTAAAGCACCGGAATCACAACTACGATCTGCGTAACAAGATCTATTCCTGTACCTGGAGCCATTATCAACAGTGTTATGTCAAGTGCAGCGAGTATGATCAGGAAAATCTTTGCGGGACGAATTGCGTTCGGGGCAATCTTTGCCCGTAACGATAGAAGAAGGATCGCATATAAATATGTAGTAGTGACCGCAATCATGAAATTTTCCACCATGGATCCTCCTCAACATTAATCTTACTTACATTTTAACGTATTATTGCATTTTTTTAAAGGTCTTAAGTTGTTTGATTTGTATCTTTTTTCTTGTCTGTTTTGCGAAAAACATAATCCAAGGCGAAATAGGCAATGGGTATTAACAATACGGATGCCGCAAAAGGTGCTATGACGCTTGTCCATGAATAAATTTCATAGTCGATGCCAAACCAATTTTGGATGACATAGTCGAATCCGGTGGTAAGAAGATTGCTTACGAGCAATCGAATCAGGAAGACCAGCATCACGGCAGAGAATTGTTTCGTTGATTTGTTTTGCGGTTTGAAAGTAAACAAGGCGTTGGCAAAATACGAGAATGTCGAGGCGCTGATGAAGGCGATCGTGTTGGACAAAAACGCAGATTGCGCCGATGTCATAATTGCTGAAAACACCAAGTTATAAAAAATCCAGTATACACCCATGTGAATCAAGGTGTTAATGACGCCGATGATTCCGAAAGTCAGGAATTTTCGCGTCAGAAAATTCTTGACAATGAATTTGATCAATTTATTCAAGTACTGTTTCCTCCGAGCTTTCCTGAATCAGATATATCGGTCGGTCAAGAACTTGCCGACGCAATTGATAAAGCAGATAAAACATTCCGTAAGTCACCAATCCAATTACAAACAAAGTGACTATAAGAAACAATGCAAGCAAGAATTCTTCCAGCGCAAATATTGAGAACACAAACAGTAGTACGTCTGCGACCAACAACAATATGGCAGAAAAAACAACGAACATCGGCAACAACATCAATAAACTTGAAAATTGGTTCATCCCGTTGAAGGCATACTTCAACAAGGATTTGAAACTCCAACTGCTGGTACCATATTTTCTAGGAATAAAATCATATTCGATGCATTTCCGCTTGTAGCCGACCCAAGAGAAGATACCTTTTACAAAGCGATATTTATCCTTGATTTTCAAAAATGCGGCCACGACTTGTCTGTCAAGCAACTGATAGTCTTTGGCTCCGTTGTCCAAAGGCATCTCCGTATGACGATTGTAGAGTTTGTAGAAACGATTGGCAAAGAAGGTTCTAAGTTTTGGTTCTCCCCTTCTGGTCTTTCCCTTTGTATAAACAATCTTGTAGCCTTCTTCATAATACTTGATCATATCTGGAATCAGCGCAGGCGGTTGTTGCAGATCACAGTCAATGATGATGACCGCATCGCTCTCGCGGGAATGTTCCAGTCCGGCATGCATTGCCGCTTCCTTGCCAAAATTGCGCGAAAAACTGATGTAACTCACGCGTTGATCCTTTTCTCGCAAGGCTTTGATCTCGGATAGCGTATTATCCTTTGAACCATCGTCCACATAAAGGATCTTGAATTCATATCCGGAGTTCGTCAAATATTTGGTCGTTTCTTCATAGAAAGGCAGAATGTTCTTCTCCTCGTTATACGAGGGAACAATGATCGTCACTGTTTTCATGATTGGGTCAACTCCTCTACTTCAGTTGGTTCTTGTTCTTGTTCTTGTTCTTGTTTGCGTTTCTTCTTCTTGATCCAACCGGGAAGGAAAATTCCCAGATAGATCAAGCTTGTGCCCAAACTCCCAAGTGCTCCGTGCGCCAATCCTTTGGGCACGAATCTCATTTCGATATCGATCTCGGAAACTCCGTTCGGTATGATGATGCCAAGAAAGCCGCCGCTTGCACTCAAAGTATCGTATTCTTCTTCAGAAACAAATTGCCATTCTTCGGAATACGCAACAGGAATCACTACCATTTGATCATATATGCTATCGCTGGTTCTTGTATAACTCAAGTTGATCCTGCCGTTTTTTATTGTCAGTGATTCGTTGTCGAAAAGCGAATTACCTGCAGCTTCATCATATGAAGACAAGTCATCATAGGCATAGCTCAACCTGAACTCAAACAAATTGTTGACTTTGGTGTACATGTCATAAGTCTTGAGAACATACATTCTTACAGGAGCATTATCGAAGTAATAATAGTTCTTGAATCCCTCGTATTCGTTGCCTTCAGAATCCACGAAGAAAACTCGTTCAAACTTCTGGCCGAGTTCGAAATAGAACATGCCTTTTTCGCTCGTGTATTGAATGCCGGAAAGATCATATACGAGATATGCAGCTTGGTTTCTTGCCATCTCGAGGCGATAATCAAAACGATAATTGTCCGACAGGTATTCAGCTTCAAAATATATCGCTACCGGTTCAGACCAGAATTCACATTTTACGTCATGCGTTTCACCGGTCTTCACTTCACAGGCTTTCTTGCTGCCATCGGAATATTCCATGAATATTTCGCCGTAATTAACAATATTGGTGAACGCATCTATATAGATAGCTCCAACTTCAAAACCAATCTGCAGATCGTCATTTGAAAACCGCAAGAATTCTCGTTCCGTTGTATCGGTTATTCCGGATATCAAGACTCTTTCATTTTCAGCGGCGTTTTTCTTGGGCGAAATCGTGTTCAATCCGGTCGCTCCAGTAATCTCCCTAGTTGCTAGGTTATCAAGCAAATCTGCATAGGTCTCGGTGTTGACCAGCGCCGACATCAGAAGAATCTTCTGTGGTTCAATCTTATTGTTGTGTGATCTAAAGTCCATGAAGTCCGCTGTTGAAACATATGACTCATATACTTGGAATCCTTTGGCGTTGACTATTTCCAACAATTGATATTTTTCGTTTGAAGCGACTAAATCATAATACGCTCCATCCAAATAGTAATTGTATTCACTGCTGGCCAAAACGTATTTGTATCCGAGAAACTGATTCAAATAAATCGCTTGGGAATCGATGATTTCTTTCGTTTGGTGTTCCGTTGAATTGAACAGCAGCTTTGCCAACAAATCCGTTTCTGAATCGGTCCAGGAATGGAAGATCCGCGTATTTGTCGGGAAAGTTGTCATTCGGTTAAAATTGGTTCTTTCGACATTGAAGCGATCCATATCGACATAAACGCGATAAAACTCATCCTGTTCCAAATTCTCGTTTAGAAAGTCGTTTATTGCATACATTTCCTCAAAAGTATCATTCTTGTTGACGATGTAAAACGCACCTGAGTATAGATAGACTAGGCTGATAATGATTTCAACCCAGATGATCTTCTTGAACATTTGCGGTCGTTTGATCCATCCGAAAATCAGTATGAGAATCAGAACAACGCCGCTGACGATCATCAACGCCGCATCTGCGGTCAAGACGTCCTCGTACTTGAAATCGCCAAGCTCTTTGAGTTTATGGAAATAGAAATATATCAGATATCCGTCAAGAACAAGCAGAAAACTTATCGGTATCGTCAGGTACTTCATCTTGAAATTCTCAAATCCATACTGATCGAAGACATG
>JAFGQT010000062.1 GCA_016935515.1 Bacilli bacterium | reverse complement strand
TTGACAATCATATTTAATTGTCTTTCAAGCTTTGACTTTACTGCTTTGGTAAAGTATAATTAATCGCATAATAGAACTTAGGGAGGAAAGCATGCGCATCGGAATAATTGGCCCGATCGGCTCGGGAAAAACAACACTTTCACAAAAATTGGCAAAGCACTACAATGCCGCTCTGGTTGAGGAACCGGTCGAAAAGAACGAGTTCTTGCCCCTGTTTTATCAAGACAAGGAGAGGTTCGCGTTGCTGTCGCAAAACGCATTCTACAGCTCGCTATTTCTCTTGATGTGGAAAACCAGAGATTTGGAGAATGTAGTCTGTGATTCGACACTTTTCTCGAACCTTGTGTTTACGGAATTATTGCGATTGGAAGGGATCATGTCGGCGATGGAAGTTGCTTTGACCTATGCGATTGCCGATCAACACCTTCTCCGACTTCCTGACGTGGATCTGCACATCGTCATCATGAGAAGAACGGAGCAGCTATATGAAAATGTCCGTAGGCGCGGACGCGAGATCGAAAAGGATCAACAAGATTACTTGACGTTTCACTACGCAAACTATTACGAAGTGCTGAAACGGATCTTCAAGACATATAAAGTCCCGGAGAAGAAAATCCTGTATCTTGAGATTGAAGACATGGAACAGCCCGAGGAGTTTGAACAAATCGTTCGGACAATCGATGAAAAATACAATAGCCTCACATAGATAAGCAAAACGCCATCATTTGAATGGCGTTTTATTTTTAACGTATCTATCATCCAGCCAGATTAGCATCTCGCTGACCGTTTGAGAAAATGGAGTCAACTCATCGACAAGGTCTTGACGCATTCTCGAATTATCATAATGATAATTGTCGAGAACTGCTTCGATCATCATTTTGGAAAAGCGAGGGATCACGGCAACGAATAGTTTGGCAATGGACGGAAGGATCGGAAGCATCAGCGTCTTTTTCTCGGAGTTGCGGATAATCTCTCGGTAAAACTCCAATAATGTCTTGTCGTAACCAGCAAGAATGTACTGTCCGTCTACGTGTTTGTCTATTGCGGCGAGGATCGCAAGAGACACATCTTGAACGTCGATAAAATTATATCCACCTCTGATGTAAAACAGTAATTTTTTTCTCTGGGAATGCAACATCTCGATTGCGGCAGCCGAAGGCTTGAAATCATTGATGCCAATCACAGAAGAAGGGTAGAGAATCACGGCATCGATTTCTTTGTTTTTCATCTTGTCCAGAAGGTATTTTGTCGCTTTTGCTTTTGATATCGCATAGTTGGAATTCAGGATATCCGGATCGATGAAATCAGGCTCAACGATCAAGACGTCGTTTCGAGATCTCGGGATGCAGTCAACGGTTGAAGTGTAAACCAGCCTGATATTATTTCGCTGACAGAAGTCTATCAACTTGCATGTCCCAACATTGTTCACGAGATCAGACAATTGTGGCTGATTGTTCTTTAAGTCAATATAGCCAGCCATATGGACGATCGTATCTCCAGAACGCAAATATTGTTTTAAAAAGTCAGGGTCGAATATGTCGCCGTAGATCAACTCGCAGTCTAAATTCTCAAGCGCTGGTCCGAACTGTCGCAACAAAATCTTGAAATCCCTATGCTTTTCAATCAGAAGTCTCACCAAATTGTTGCCGATGTGGCCTGTAGCACCAGTTATGTAGATCATCAAGGTATCCTTTCTGCATTGCTTGTGTATCATTATACCGCAAATGAAACTGATATGGTATAATAATGACAAAACTGCTAGACGGAGGAAAAACATGTACAATCCGCAGGAAATCGAATCCCTACGCACTTTTTATGCTACCGGTGCGACAAAGTCCATACAGTACAGAATCGAAGCCTTGAAGCATTTAAGAAAAAACATCGTTGAATCTGAAACAGCTATAGCTGACGCTCTTAAAGCGGATCTTGGGAAAAGCGGTTTCGAATCGTATATGACGGAAATCGGACTTGTACTTTCTGAAATCGATGTGACGATAAAAAAACTTCGTCGCTGGGCGAAGCCCAAACGCGTGCGAACGCCTCTCGCCTTGTTCCATGCGAAAAGTTGGAGCAGTCCTGAGCCCTATGGTGTTGTGTTAATCATGAGCCCATGGAACTATCCGTTCAATTTGAGCCTGATCCCCTTGGTCGGAGCTCTAGGAGCGGGGAATGTCGTGGTCGTAAAACCCGCTTCATATGCCGAGCATACCGGAATTCAAATAAAGAAATTGTTAGAGATGACTTTTCCAAAAGACTATGTCCAAGTAGTATTGGGTGGTCGGCAGGAAAATCAGAAACTTTTGGATACAAAATTTGATTATATTTTCTTTACCGGAAGCATTCCTGTAGGCAAGGAAGTCATGGCCAAGGCCAGTCAGCATCTCACACCAGTCACACTGGAACTGGGAGGGAAGAGCCCTTGCCTTATTGATCTGGATGTTGATATAAAACTCGCTGCCAAACGCATTGTTTTTGGCAAAATCATAAATGCAGGCCAGACCTGCATAGCACCAGACTATGTCTTGGTTCCAAATAAAATCAAAGATGAGCTCGTTGAAGCGATGAAACAATCGATTCAAGAGTTTTTTGGAGAAAATCCGCTTAACAATCCTGATCTTCCGAAAATAATCAATCAGAAACACTTGAATCGTCTACTTGGTCTTTTGGAAGGGCAGAAAATCGTGTATGGGGGAAACACCATGGACAACCGTCTTTCTCCCACGCTGCTGACTGATGTCTCATGGGAAGATCCGGTGATGCAAGAAGAGATATTTGGGCCGATTCTACCGATCATTGCGTACGATGAACTGGACGAAGTGCTCGAAAAGATAACATCGCGTGATAAACCATTGGCTTTTTATCTGTTCACAAAAAACAAGAAGTTTGAGAAGCATGTCCTGGCAAGTGTGAGCTTCGGCGGTGCGACGATCAATGATACTTTGATGCACTTTGCATCACACAATCTCGGTTTCGGTGGTGTTGGTGCGAGCGGCATCGGCAAGTATCACGGGAAAGCTAGTTTCGATACTTTTTCCAATCATCGCTCGATTGTCAGACGTTCTGATTGGATCGATCTTCCGTTCAGATATCATCCTTATGATGAAAAGAAGAAAAGTTTTCTCAAAAAGTACTTGTAATGGAATAAATTGTTCATTATAATCATATTGTTAGTAATAGGGGGGATTAAATATGAATATATTACTACTATATGATTCTTTTTATGGCAACACATTGAAAGTGGCAGAATTGTATGATAAAGCCTTCAAGGAACTTGAAGTTAACGTTGAAGTCAAGCATGTCAACAAGGCGTCATTTTCCGATTTGGAAGGAAGAGATCTTCTGATCTTCGGCTCTCCTACCCGTGGTTTTAGAGCCACCAAGCCGATCGTTCAGTTTCTCAAACAAGCAATCAAAAATCAGCAAAAGACAAGTTTCTATGTCTATGACACCAGAATCGATCCGGCGGACATCAATTCCAAACTCTTGACCAAGATGGTCAAAGCGTTTGGGTATGCGACAGACCAACTGGAAAAAATAATAACCAAACATAAATGCAGACTTTTGGCTGAAAGTGATGGTTACGTGGTGATTTCTAGTGAAGGTCCACTTAAAGATTATGTGGAAGAAGCAGTAAAAGCAAAAGCGAAAGAACTTGTTGAATTACTCAAAAAATAAAAGCAGCCTTCCGGGAAAATGGAAGGCTGCTTTTTTCGTTTTAAGGTTATTAGAACAAAGAGACAGTTAAGAATATGACGCTTAGAAGACTTGCGATCAAGCTGACGACTGTGATTTGCGTGTTGATCGATGGACCGGCGGTATCTTTGAACGGATCACCGACGGTGTCTCCGACAACCGCAGCTTTATGAGCGTTGCTGCCCTTGCCGCCGTGATTTCCGGCTTCGATATATTTCTTGCCGTTATCCCATAATCCGCCGCTGTTTGACATGAACAAGGCAAGTAACAAACCGCTGACGATGTTTCCTGTCAGGAATCCGCCGATGGCGTAAACACCGCCGACAAGTCCTACGACAACCGTGATGACAATTGCGAATAGACCAGCAGGGATGAGTTCCTTGAGTGCGCCTTCAGTTGCGATGAGAATACATTTGTCAGATTCCGGATAAACTCCTTCAACGCCTTCTTTCAAACCAGGTATGGTTTCAAATTGACGGTGAATTTCGGCGACCATTCTCTCCGCATTTCGATTCACGCCCAGCATCAGCAAGGCACTGAATACCGCAGGCACGCTTGCACCGACCAAAAGTCCGAAGAATACTGCAGGATCCATGATATCAAATCCCGTGATCTTTGGTAATCCGAGCGCCTCTGCAGCAGTGTTGACTTCGCTGATGAAAGCTCCAAGCAAGGAAATTACAGTCAGACCTGCGGCTCCTATCGCAAAGCCTTTGGTGACGGCCTTGACCGTGTTGCCTGCAGAGTCGAGGCTATCCGTTATTTTGATCACTTCTTCACCTAGTCCACCCATTTCTGCGAGTCCGCGGGCGTTGTCGACGATTGGTCCATATGCGTCATTGGAAATGATCATGCCAACGATGGACAACATTCCCACAGCGGCCATCGAAATTCCAAACAGAGCATATCCTTCTCCGAGTGGTTCAGTGAGCTTATAAGCAGCGAATGCTGAAACAGCAATTCCGATCATAGCCGGAAGAACAGAAAGAAAACCATAGCTAATTCCGGAAATGATCGTTAGAGCCGGTCCGCTCTCGCTAGCTTTTGCAACTTTCCTGACCGGAGATTTGCGATCATCTGTGAAATAGTCTGTTGCGATTCCGACGATGACGCCAACCACAAGACCCACTAATGCGGCCCCATAGATGCGCCATTCAAACTTGAAGATAAGTGTGGCTACAGCCGTGAGAACGGCGAATATTCCGGTTGTAACATATGTACTGAGATTCAAGGCGTTGGTTGGATTGTCATTTTTACCCATCTTGGCGAAAATCACTCCAAGGATCGAAGAAAATAGACCGATTGCAGCGTAAGTGAAAACCATGGCAATATTACCGGAACCAGTAGCTTTATCAATGGCAGCAGCCATTACCAAAGCGGCCGTTATCGAAGCTACATGCGAGTCGAAAAGGTCAGCGCCCATTCCGGCTACGTCGCCAACGTTGTCACCAACATTGTCGGCTATGACTGCCGGATTTCTTGGATCATCTTCAGGAATTCCCAATTCGACTTTTCCAACTAGGTCAGCACTGATGTCGGCAGTTTTCGTGAAGATTCCTCCCCCGGCCTTAGCGAACAAGGCAAGTGAAGAAGCTCCGAAGCTGAAGCCAAGCAACATCGTTGCATTGTCTGTGATCCAAAAAACAAGAGAAATGCCAAGCAAGCTAGATCCGACTACGGCCATACCCATTACGGCTCCGCCCCTGAATCCGCTCATGAAACTTTTGCGAATGCTTTTCACAGCTGCTTCAGCAGTTTTTCGATTGGCAATTGTGGCTACGAAAATTCCAATCTTACCAGCCAAAGCACTGAAAATTGTACCGAAGATGTAAGCAAAAGTAATGGTGATGTTACGGTTTAAAACATCAAGAAAACTATCGGCTTTCCAGATAGGTTCTGGGAGAAAGAGAAGAATCAGCAACGCCAAGACCCCAGCGAATTTGGCCAACACCAGGTATTCTTTCCGAAGAAATGCATTGGCACCGCTTTTTATCATTTCACCGATTGTGTTGATCTTCTCGTTCTTACTTTCTTGGTTGTTAACCCATCGGTATAGCCAGACAGCAAGACCAAAAGCGAGAAACGAAACAATGATACTGAAAACAATAGCAGCAACTTTTGTCATTTTCAAACTCCCTTTCGTAAATCTTTTAACGATATTTTATCATTTCTGGATGTTTTCTTCAATAGCATTATCGGGATTACTCTTGCGAAAAGACGTAATATTTGTTACTATCATTTCAACATGAAGATGCGGAGGATCGAATGAAGGACAACAAGATTAGAAAATATGATAAGTATGGTTGGTTCGTCAGGTTTGCATGTTCGATACTTAGGTTGTGGACGCCAAAACCGCAGTTGATTATCGAAGGGGAGATTCCCAGTAACAGTATTATAATCGCTAATCATGCGGGTGCAGCTGGGCCAATCTATATCACGCTTTTCTTTCCAGGAATACTGGTTCCCTGGAGTGCATACCAGATGTCAGGAAACTATAAGGAACGTTGGAACTATTTGTATTATGTTTTCTATCGACAGAAGAAAAAATATGGCAAACTTGCATCATTGTTTTTGGCAACTATATTTGGTTTAGTATCAAAATTGCTCTACGATGGAATGCGGGTAATTCCAACATATCCAGATCCCAGGTTTCGCAAGACGATCAAACTGACATCTGAGCATCTTGATGCTGGTAATCATGTATTGGTGTTTCCGGAAGATTCAAGTGATGGCTACGTGGAAGTAGCAGAAAAATATATGGCAGGCTTTGCGGTTTCGGCAATATCTCACTTCAAACGAACTGGATACGTCGTGCCGATCACACCTGTATTTGCAGACAGAAAAAGCAAGATCTTGGTGATTGGAAAATCAACGACGATCAAGGAGCTGCTCGACAAAAATATGGATCGCAACCGGATTGCCCACTTTTTCCTTGATCGCACAGCTGAACTGGCAATAATCGCGCAAAAAGAAAATCTCGAAATTACGTGACGTATTGACAAGGCTTTTCGGCTATGTTAGAGTTAACTTAATCAAGAACAATAACGGAGGGACAAAATGAAGAAATGGGTATGTGAAGTCTGCGGTTACATCTATGACCCCGAATTCGGGGATCCCGATGGTGGAGTAGAACCTGGAACAGCTTTCGAAGATATTCCTGATGATTGGGTCTGCCCGGACTGTGGAGTTTCGAAAGAAAACTTCAGTCCAATGGATTAAGTGTTTGAAGATCGGCATAGGTCGATCTTTTTTTATGGTGTGCCTGTACAATCTAACTGTTATGAAGAAGGTCAAGAAAATTTCTTATATTTTTACAATATATGCTTGACATTAACGATAATGTTTGCTATTATCTGATTAGAAAGCGGTTACATCTAGCTTTCTTGGAGTAGGTGAAGCCGTGAACGGGGGTAAAACCGTAAGACTTATTGACATCGCCAATCGTCTTGGACTGACCGTAAACACGGTTTCCAGAGCTCTTCGTGACAAAAGCGATATCGGAGCCGAGACCAAGGAAAGGGTTCGCAACACCGCTCGAGAAATGGGATACATTCCGAATTCGATCGCTTCGAGTTTAAGGAAAGGCTCTTCGAAAACAATTGCCATAGTGTTTGACAACTTGGTCAATCCCTATTTCATGATCATGGCTGACAAAATCCACAGTCGTCTTGATGCCAGGGGCTATGCATCCATGATTTTCGCAGGCTACGAGGGTGGGTTCACAACAGAGATACTTGGTCAAATTCTGTCTCGAAAAGTGGACGGGATCATAACATTTCTCGAACCAGATCTTGATGTCTTGCGAATCTTGAGTACAAATCAGATACCTATCGTGCTTCTTGGGAGAAAAAACACGACCTTGGAAGTTGATTCTGTAGCGACTGATGACTTCAAGGGAGGCTACCTTATCACTGAAGCAATGATTGCCTCAGGAGCTAAAAAGATAGCATATATCGGAGTTCCGAGCACCGTTGAATGTTCTGTAAGGCGTTTGAATGGAATGACCAAATGTCTAAAGGATCATCAAGTCCCATTTTATTCTGAACTTTCTCATTTTGTTAACGGTGAATCGATAGAGCAAATTTTCCATAAATTGAAAGATTCTCAGACTGATGCGATATTCTGTTTTAACGACATGATTGCTCTTGAAGTATACCGCTTTGCGGCAGAGTCAGGATTGAAAGTACCTTCAGAGTTGAAAATCGGTGGATTCGATGATATTCAGACCGAATTCAAGATGCCGATTAAGTTGACGACTATTGCTTCAGATAGAGACGAGATCGTGGACACGACAATTAGATTGATGCTTGACAAGGTGAGACAGAAAACGCCTTATGATGACTATCAGTATGTTGATTTTGATGTTCGCATCGTTTACGGAGACACTACATAAATTTTTTTCACAATTGCGAAACCGTAGTGGTTTCGCTAAAGTACAATTACATTAACGATAATGTGATAATTTCTCGAAAAAGAGAATTATAATAAAAATAGAAGGAGAGTATGTATGAAGAAATTTTTGGGTATTGCAGCACTAATCGCGTTCTTGTTTGTTTTGGCCGGCTGCGGCGGTGAGACGACCACAGCAGCAACCACTACAGCCAGTTCGCAGACAGCAACAACCACAACCACAGCAACAACTGTAACGGAGGCTCCGACAACTACGGCTACCACCTCGGCAACCGAGGCGACCACAACTGTCAGCACCGTTGTTACAGGAGCTATCACGTGGGCAGGCTTGGAAGATGCCACAGTAGTTCGTGGCGATACCGTTGACCTCTTGGCGGGCGTTACAGCGACCGACTCGATTGACGGCGACATCACCGCTGACATCACTGTCTCTGACGACGGCGACTTCACTTCTGCATTAGCAGGTGGATATGACGTTACTTACACAGTGACGAACTCCACTGGTGTCACTTCCACAGAAACGAAGCATTTCTCAGTTCTTGTCAAGCATAATGTCGCCAATGGTGACTTTGCACTTGACGGTTATGCTTGGAGCCTTGATATTCCTGGCGGAGCAGCTACTGTAGCATATGATGATGGCCAGGCAGAAGTCTCAATCACAAATCCAGGAAACTCTTGGTGGGGCATTCAATTCTATCAAACTAACGTGTTGTTTGAAGCAGGTAAAACCTACAGATTATCGTTTGAGGCTTCATCTGCAAATCTAAGATCGATTGCTGGTGGATTCGAAGACATCAATGGCGGTTATGCGATGATGTTGCCAGGATTCCAAAGCCAGACTTTGACAGCAACTATGAGCGAGTATGAGGTGTTCTTCACTGCAGACGATGCTTATGGAAATGTTAAAGTCGTAATCTATCTAGGTTATCAACAACCAGCTGATGAAGTAACTGGAGATCCACATGTTGTTACACTAGACAACATCAACGTTGAAATCGTAGAGGCAAATGACACAGTGACATTTGCAGGTGTTGAAGACGAGGAGTTGTTCAGCGGTCATGAAGGATTCAATCCGATGGCTGGTGTTAGCGCGACTGACGCTGCTTCAGCGGACATCACTGCTTCAGTAGAAGCTATTGGTGTTGTTCCGACTGAAGTGAAGGTTGGCAGCACATACGTCGTAACATATGTTGTCAAACATGAAGACGATTCGGTATCCTTCGTCCACAGAAGCATTGGCATGGCACTCGCTAAAGATTTCGAGTATCAAGTAGTTAATGGTAGCTTTGACAATGGATTGACTGGATGGGTCCAAGATGTCAACCAAACAAACGGTACTGGTGATGCAACATTTACCGACAATGGCGATGGAACAGTTTCAATCCTGACGACAGATGCATCGAATGCTGCATGGCATATCCAGTTGCAACAGGCTGCTTGCACCTTCAAAGCTGGCGAAACTTATGTAGTGAGATTGATTGCCAAGGCAGACACTTCCAGAAAAGTCAATGTTGAGATCGTCGATCCCAGTGATGGCTTCGCTCAGATAGCTCCGACTCTAGTGGGAGCGGTACTGGGCACTGATTGGACTGTATATGAAATTGAATTTACAGCTACAAAGGACTATGAATTTGCAAAAGTCGGACTATTGCTTGGAACAGATGATCCAATCAATGATCCAGCCGATGGAGTAACTGTAACTGTTGATGAACTTCAAGTCTACAAATACGATGCTTTTAATGAAGAATTCGCAACCACTAACGAGCCTTGGGTTTATGACCATGTCGACGGTCAAATCGTTGATGGTTCAGTAGTTGTGACATTCGTTGAGACAGGTGCAGCAACCGGAACGGTTGCGGGTAGCGATCCTTGGAACAACCAATTGTATCAATCCAGCGGTTCAGAGCTTGTTGCCGGTCACACATACAAAGTAGAAGTATACCTCAAATCATCAGTAGCACGTACCATCAGGGTATGGATTGAAGACGCTGCAAATAATTATGCAGGAATTGCCACAGATGCGAAGACCGAACTTGCACTTGCTGCAGACACTTATGCGCTTCTGACATATGAAGTCGTAATTACTGAAGCTAACGACACTACAAACGCGAAGTTTGTTGTCATGTTCGGAGATGCCGGCATTGCCGGAACCGCGCATGTTGTAACGATCGATTATTTCCGCATCACTGACGTCACGAACGTAGAATAACATCGGACTAAAAAGAAGGTTATGAAACATTTATTATTAATTGCTGTATCTGCATTTTTCATGATGGTTGTCGGTGGTTGTGCTGCTAGCACAACCACCAGCACCACAACCACAGGGATAACTATGACCACTACAGTGACCACAACGACAACAACTACAAGTGCATCAATTTCAACTACGGAAACAACTACAGATCCGATCACAACGGCGACTTCTTCCGTTACCACCGCCACTGAGATCCTGGAGTATCAAAATCCGGTTTTTGAGCCTGTCTTGGCCGACCCTTCGATCATCAAGGGCGATGACGGGATTTATTATGCTTTTGGAACTCAAGATTACGGCGAATGGGGCGATACATTCGGAACTAAGTACGGTCCGATCCTTCAATCTGAAAATTTGGTCGATTGGACTTATGCTGGTAGCGTATTCACCTTGGCCACCAGACCAACATGGGGTACGCCGAATGCAGGTATCTGGGCTCCGGATATTGTCAAGATCGGGGAAAACTATCTGTATTATTATTCTTTGTCTGTTTGGGGCGATCCCAATCCGGGCATTGGTGTAGCATCTGCATCACACCCTCTAGGGCCATGGACTGACCACGGTAAGCTGCTTGATTCTGTTTCGATTGGTGTAAACAATTCGATCGATCCAAGCGTGTTCATCGGGCAGGACGGTGAAGTATACATCGCTTGGGGAAGTTTTCGTGGTATCTATGGTACACGACTTACTAGTGATGGGTTAGCATTGCTCGATGGTGCTAACGCAATCAACACCAAAGTTCGCATTGCCGGATATGATACAAGCACCAACTGGAACGGCTCAACTTATGAAGGAACATACATTATCTACAAAGATGGTTATTATTACATGTTTGTTTCAAGCGGTACATGTTGTGATGGATTCAGCAGTTCATACAATGTGAAGGTCGCAAGATCTGAAAATCCACTTGGACCGTACTATGATTCTGAGGGCAGGGACATGCTGGCTGGAAATCGTGGCCATCAGGTCTTGATCGGGTCAAGCTACTTTGCCGGGCCTGGCCATAACTCGATAATAATCGATGAAGCTGGGGACTATTGGATTGTCTATCACGCCTATGATACTTCTGAATCACCGACTTTCGGGAATTCGCCGCGAAGATCTCTCATGATCGACAAATTGGTTTGGGATGATCTTGGATGGCCTACCGTAAGGGGTACTTTACCTTCAAACAGTCTTGTAGACGTCCCGCAAACATGATTATTCACGGTTTCTCGATTATAGGTTCACCATTTCAAAACTAAAAGAGGTCATTATATGAAAAGAATCCTTTTGTTCACGATTATTGCTTTATTTGGCATAACAATCTTCGGTTGTTCAAGGTTCACTCCCGTGACGACGACGACAACGCAAGCGACGACGACAACCACAACCGCGTCGACCACGTCCGGAACCACGGTGTCTGGTCAAACGACCATTTCAGAATCAACCACGACTGAAGCGCTGACGACGACATCCTGGGACAAGGTAACGATCAGCTATTGGAATCCGCTGACTGGTGCCGATGGTGTTGTAATGCGTCAACTGGTGCAAATGTTCAACGAAGAGTACGAGGGTAGAATCGAAGTGGCTGAGACATTCCAAGCGGAAATCGACTACTACACGAATCTCAATTTGCTGACGCCTATGGGTCGTGGTCCAGATGTTGCGATCATGCACTCGTATTTGGTCCAAAGTTATGCAAATCGTGGCATTATTGTTCCGATTGATAATTATATTGAAAGTTCTCAAGTCGACGTTAACCCGAATGACTATATCCAAGATGTTGTCAACTCGCTCTATTTCGAGTCTGATCTTTATGGGATTCCACTTGACATGCACGTTGTTGGCATCTACTACAACAAAGATTTGTTGAACAAATACAGTCTGTCGGTTCCTACTAATAGAGCTGAGTTGTTGGCTGCTGCTCACACGGTACAAAACGGAGAAGATGCATTGGGAAACACTGTCTGGGGACTGCCTATATCTGCCGTTTGGCCAAGTGAATGGATCTTCACGACTTCGCTTTATCAGAACAACGGCGACGAACTTGATTCAGAAGGCATGCCGGCATACAACAGTGTCGAAGGAAAAACTGCCTTGCGTGCGTTGACTGACTTGGTTCATACGGAACATCTATCTCCGCTCAATCTAAGTGTAGACCAAGACCTGTTCTATTTCCAAACTGGAAAAGCTTTGTTCCATATTCAAGGTTCTTGGATGCTAAATAGCATGGTAGAGTCTGAGATTAACTTCGGAGTTTTACCAATGTCCAACATGTTCAACTCTGACGGTGAGGAGTATTCAGAATATATAGCTGCGAGATCCCATACATTCGTGATCCCGTACAGTACGAAAACTGTAACTGACGCGAAAAAGATCGCTGTGATGACATTCATCAAGTATCTTGGTGATCACAGTTATGTCTGGGCAACAGCAGGACAGATCCCTGCCAGTAACATCGCTAGAGCAACCGCAGAATATCAGGCTCTTGAGCATCATCCTGGATTCGGTGATGTTGAGAACTTCCGGGTTGCTGAAGCTAGTCCTTATTACCATGAAGCATATTCACCAATCTATTCACGCGTCACCAGCGCTATGCTCAATGCCAATTATAATATTGATGAATTATTCAGTGGCGCAGTGACGGAAGCAATGCAGTTGATTCAGGAAGCACAAGGATAATAGCCCGGAAAAAGGAGGCAATATAATGGGCATACTAACAACATCACCCAGTATTGGCAAAACCTTGACCGGACGTAGAAAACCACCTGTCAAGGTCAGGATCAAGCGTTTCTTCGAGCCGCTTCCGTTCCTGCTCCCCTATTTGGCAGTGTTTTCGGTTTTCTTTGTTATACCGTTCTTCTATGGAATCTTGATCAGTTTCTTCAATTGGAACTTGTTTTTTCCGGAACAGACCACATTAGCAGGATTTGACAACTACTACAAGATACTGTTTGATACTGATTCGATCTATTACACATATTTCTGGACTGGTCTAAAAAATACGTTGATTTTTGTGGCGATTTCCGTGCCGCTCTTAATAGCGGTCCCCCTGATCTTCGCTATTTTGATTGATTTGGAGCCACCAGGGTACAGAGTCTTTCGAACGGTTTTATTCATGCCGACGGTCTTTTCGATATCAGCCGTGATTCTGGTTTGGAAGTGGCAATTTTACAACAACGGTGGTTTCATCAATTCCGTCCTTGTCGAACTTGGTTTTTCCGAGATCCCGTTCTTGATTCAACAGCCGTGGGCGTGGATATCGATTCTCATCGTCACCATTTGGTGGACGATGGGGACGAACATGGTCATCTTCGGTGCAGGACTTAAGAACATCGATAAAGCTCAATATGAGGCCGCTTCGATCGATGGTGCGAGTTATGTCCAAACATTGCGCTACATAACCGTTCCGTCACTTGGACCACAGATGTTCATCGTGGCGCTTACGACGATGCTTGCCAGTTTCAATATTTATGGGCAACCTGATCTTTTGACAAATGGTGGTCCCAATTTTACAACAACAGTTCTGATGATGCGAATCAGAGGTCTTGCCTACGGAACCAATGCCCGACCGGGTGTTGCGACAGCAATGGCAATCATGATGGGTTTGATCATGATTGTGGTCAGCGTCATCCAAGCCAAGTATCTCAGAAAGCGAAGTGAGTAGCATGGCTATCAGATCGGTAGATAGAACCCGCAAACGGGTCAGCTTCGTCATTTTGCTTGTTGTTTCGATTCTTTGGGTCGTTCCGATTGTCTGGGGTTTTTCGACTTCATTCAAGACTGATAACGACATTGCCAGAAATCCCATATCATTGATTCCGGAGACATTGTCACTCCAGAATTACACAGAACTCTTTACTAAAGTTGATACTCCAGTAATGCGCTGGATGCTCAACAGTTTTCTGATTGCATCATCGCACACGATTCTATATCTTGTGGTCGCATCCATGGCCGCATATGCTTTTTCGGTGCTGAAATGGAAACATAAGGAGCGTCTGTTTTGGCTTGTACTGTCTACGACGATGATCCCCGCAGTTATCAACTTGGTTCCGCTCATCACGATGATGATTGATACCGGATGGTTTGGAACGTGGTATGCGTTGATTATTCCTGGGCTTGGCGGCGTCTTCGGGATGTTTCTCTTGCGACAGTTTTTCCTAGGGATTCCTAGCGAGCTTATCGATTCCGCCAAGATTGACGGTCTGGGGACCTTCGGGATTTTCTCCCGAATAGTCATGCCTTTATCGAAATCGGCTTTTTTAGTAACAGGATTGTTCGCATTTCTCGGTAGTTGGAATGACTATTTGTGGCCACTCATCGTCATGACACCGGCAGATGTTTCGATGCAGACGTTACCTGTAGGCTTGTCAAAAATTGCATCTACTTACAATTACGATTACGGATTGACAATGGCTGCGGCCATATTGTCGATCATTCCTGTCATCATTGTGTACGCATTCACTCAAGACAAAATTATTGAGGGCGTCTCGAGAACGGGAATTAAATAGGAGGCATCAAGTATGTACCGACAAGAATATCCTCGACCGAACTTTGTTCGTGATGCCTGGATCAACCTTAACGGCAAATGGGATTTTTCTTTCGATGATGAAAACATTGGACACGTTCAAGAGTGGTATCAGAGTCACGATTATCAACGCAAGATCGAAGTTCCATTCTGTTTTCAATCGAAACTCAGCGGCATTCACGAACTAGGATTTCATGATCATGTGTGGTACCGTAGGCATTTTGTTGTACCACCAAAATATAAAGAACTTAGAACTCTGATCAATTTTGGTGCCGTTGACTATCAAAGTGAAATCTATGTCAATGGAAGATTGGCTGCGACGCATGTCGGCGGTCACACAAGTTTTTCGCAAGACATCACTGATTATCTCGTCGAAGGTGAAAACGAGCTTGTTGTCTATGCTCACGATCCCTCAACGAACAAATGCATCGCCAGAGGCAAGCAATACTGGCAGGAGGTACCTGAGTCGATATGGTATCATCGTACAACTGGCATTTGGCAGACAGTCTGGCTTGAATTCGTTCCAAAGATCAGCATTGAGGCATTACGTATGATTCCAGATATTGATGCAGGAAAAATCGATATTGAACTGGAACTATCCGACAAACGCAACGGTTTGCTAGAGATAGAAGTGCAGAATGAGGGAGAGGAAGTCCTCCGAAAATCTTTGGAAGTAAATGATAAATTCATATCTTTCTCCTTGAACATCATTCCCGAAAAATCTTCGTCCTCTCCCTTGACTGCAGCCCTGCTTTGGTCACCAGAAAATCCACACCTGTATGAAATTTCCTTCAAACTTCAGATAGAAGATGAGTCACAGTTTGATTCTGTCTTTAGTTATTTCGGAATGCGCAAGATCGAAGCAAAAGACGGTTTGCTTTATCTAAACAACCGTCCATACTTCCAGAAACTTATACTTGATCAGGGTTATTATCCAGAAGGATTGTTGACGGCGAAAACTGATTCTGATTTGAAGCTCGACATCGAACTTGCCAAGTCTATGGGATTCAACGGCTGTAGAAAACATCAAGTTGTTTCGGATCCGCGCTTTCTTTATCACGCCGACAAGATTGGTTATCTTGTTTGGGGCGAAATGGCTAATGCTTTTGATTTTTGTTACGATTACAAGAATCAATTCATTGACGAGTGGCTTAAGGCCGTCAAGCGCGACATCAACCATCCTTCTGTCGTCGCTTGGGTCCCGCTCAACGAATCGTGGGGTGTCCCAGATATCTATCAAGACAAAATCCAACAGGATTTTTCCGTGGAACTCTACGAGTTGACGAAAAAAATCGATCCGAGTCGACCTGTAATCTCAAATGATGGTTGGGAAATGACTGTAACTGATATCTGTTGCATCCATAACTATCGTCACGGAGATGAAAACGAAATCGAGTTACAGACAAAATTTAGGCAGACCTTGGCTAGTCGCGACAACATATTGTCATATTATCCTGCAGGTAGAAGCATATACGCCAAGGGATTCAACTATCACGGGGAGCCAATTGTGTTGTCAGAATTTGGCGGTATAGCCTTCCGTCACGATGCTAATGGGTGGGGTTATACAGCAGTTAAGTCAGAAACTGAATTTCTTTCGACATATGGAAGGTTACTTGAAGACATAAAGGCTTCCGCATGTCTTGCAGGTTTTTGTTACACCCAGTTAACGGACGTGTTTCAAGAAACCAACGGATTGCTTACGTTTGACCGAAAACCGAAAGCAGACGTTGAAAAAATTAGATCCTTCAACGACTTGATAAAAACAACCGCGACTTAATTGTCGCGGTTTATTTATGGCAAATGGCGTCGATTTCAATCAGACTGTCTTTTGGCAGACGGCCGATCTGGAGGGCAACGCGGGCTGGTTTGTGAAGTCCGAAAAATTCCTGGTAAACCGAATTCATGGTCTGAAAATGATTCAAATCTACCATATAGACTGTACACTTGACGATGTCTTCTTTGACATAGCCAGCGCTGATGCATATTTGTTCGATGTTTTCCAGACACTTTCTTGTTTGGAGTACAATGTCGGCTGTCTCCATTAGACCAGTCTCCACATGGATAGGCAGTTGTCCGGATATGTAAAGTGTCCCTCCGGTTTCGATTGCCTGTGAATATGGTCCGACAGCCTTAGGGGCATTCGGGGATACGATCGATTTGTTCATGGGCTTTCCTCCTGATTATTTTACGGTCATATTGCATTATTCCTATCATGATAGTATCATAAAGATATCAAAATTCAAGTAGGAGGTTCAAGATCATGAAACAATTTTTCAAGGATTTCGGTGCTTTCATCAGCAAGGGCAACGCACTTGACTTGGCAGTTGGACTGGTTTTAGGTACGGCCTTCAACGCAATAATTAAGAGCCTGGTAAACGACATCATCATGCCATTGCTGGGGCTGATTGTCCAAAGTGACTTCAAGAGCCTTTACGTGGTCTTGCGCGGAACAGCTACTTACGATACCACGCTTGGACAATTGATTTTATCGGAGGATGCGGTGTTGCTGACATACGGTAATTTCATTCAAGCAATCATTGATTTTCTGATCATCGCATTGGCGATTTTCTTGGCCTTGAAAGTAATAATGCGCTTCCGAACGAAAGTCGATGAAATGCGGGCGAAGAACGCTGAAGCAGATAATCAATCTCAACCTGAAGCGAAGTAAATCATGCCAAAATAAGCATTACAATAGCCCTTGACGGGCTTTTTTGATATAATATTATTATATAAACAATGGAGGTAACGTTATGACTGTAAAGAAACATTACACTTTGTCAAATGGAGTGGAAATACCATCTGTAGGGTTTGGTACTTGGCAGATCCCTTCAGGGGAGGAAGCATATAATTCTACACTTTTTGCTCTGAAAAGCGGCTATAGACATATCGATACGGCTGCAGCGTACCAGAACGAGCGTTCGATCGGCGAAGCCATCCGTGATTTTGGCATCAAGCGTGAAGATTTGTTCATCACTTCAAAACTTCGGGCAGAAAAAAAAGGATATGCTGTTGCGATGCAGGAGTTCAATGACACGTTGGAGCGGCTAGGAACCGATTACCTGGACCTATATTTGATTCACGCGCCAAAACCATGGGGAACTCCTGGTGACGGAATGGATTATATGGAGCTCAACATTGAGTCTTGGAAAGCATTCATTGATTTGCATAATGCGGGAAAGATTCGCTCAATTGGTGTTTCCAATTTCAAACCAATGCATCTTCAACCGTTGATTGAAGCAACGAAGGTCGTTCCGCAAGTGGACCAAATTTATTTGTGTCCTGGAAGCATGCAGGATGAAACCGTTGAATTTGCAAAGAAACACAACATCTTGATTGAAGCATATTCACCTTTTGCGACCGGGAGGCTGTTTAAGGCAAAAAACATCAATGAGATTGCGGAAAAATATGGCAAAAGTCCGGCGCAAATAGCGCTGCGTTGGAGCTTGCAGCGAGGATTCTTGCCACTGCCAAAATCAGTTACGCCTGAAAGAATCAAAGCCAATCTTGATGTGTTTGATTTTGAGATCTCTGAAGCGGACATGCAGTTGATCGATAAACTGGACGTTCCGCCAAGAAACTAACGACATTTTATATTTCTGATTTCATTAAAAAGATTCGCTTCAGCAGATGCGAATCTTTTTTTAATTTCATGAATTTTGTTTGTCTGAATCGGGTGACTTTGGTACCTTTATTGTGATGAGAACCTTGTCTATGCGTTTCTCATCCATTTTTTCGACCTGTAATGAAAAGTCGGGGAAATCGATATAAATCTTTTCCCGTTTTGTCGGAATGTGTCCGATATATGCCAAAATGAATCCAGCCAAAGTCTCATAGGATCTATCCAAAGGAAGTGAGATAGCCAGCGCCTCATTTACTTCCTCGACCAATAGAAGTCCGCTCACGAGAAAACTGTTTTGATTGATTTCTTTGATATCATCAGGTCCGATGTCATATTCGTCGAAAATGTCGCCAACAATTTCCTCGATAAGGTCCTCGATCGTGACGATACCCAAGAAGCCACCATATTCATCTACCAACACACCGATATAGTTTTGAGTGGATTGAAGTTCACGGAATAAGCTGTTGATTTTCTTTCTTGCCGGAACGAAATAGGGTTTTTTCATGATTTTTCGCAAATCGACTTTGTCAAATCCGTGCCGTCTTGCTTCCCGAATTACGTCCTTAATATAAATTATACCGATGATTTCATCAGGCGAGCCTTCATAAACCGGTATTCTCGAGAAGTTTTCCTCGATCATCTGATCCACAAGTTCAGCGGCAGGCTTGTTTATGTCGACCATATAAACCTCGGTACGAGGGGTCATGATCTCCTGAGCAGTAATGTCGTTGAAGGCAAACACCGAATTGATCATCTCAGACTCTTCAGCTTCGATATTTCCGCTTTCAGCAGAAGAAGCAATCAGAGATCTGATCTCGGCCTCGGAAACCTGTTCTTCCTCATCCTTTGGATTGATCCCTAAGATTCTGAGGGTCAGATTAGTCGATCGAGAAAGAATCCAAACGAATGGCTTAAACAAAAACATCATGAATTTGACAGGCTTATAAGTTCGAATTGCCCACTCTTCAGGGTGTTTTAGGGCAAGGCGTTTAGGCACAAGCTCGCCCATCACCAAAGTGAATAGCGAAAGGATGATCGTGACGATCACAAAGGCTACCGTATCCGCGGCCTGTGTGTTGATTCCCGACAAAGCAATTAGCTTGCCAAAATCGTCCGCAAGATATTTGGCCGCAGAAGCACTGGAAAAGAAACCAGCAAGCGTTATGCCAACTTGAATTGTTGAAAGGAATCTTTGTGATTCTGTAGCCAGTTCCATAACTTGCTTGGCCCCATGATTCCCTTCGTCAATCATCAATTTCAGTTTATTCTTATTGACCGAAACGATCGCCATTTCCGAAAGTGCAAAAAAGCCGTTAATGAAGATCAATATTGCTAGAAGCAAGAAAATCAATGCAAGGTCCATATCGTTATCCCCATCCTTAAGAAAATTATAGCATTTTGCGATATATTAGTCAAAATACCCAAACAGACCCTGCAAGTGTAAGTGCACATAGGCATGATATTTTTATAATTCTGCTTGCTTAAGCAGATTTATGTGTTATAATATACTATACAGGGGGTATAGTATGAAGAGAGAAAAATATGATGTTACCGGAATGACATGCAGCGCTTGTCAGGCCCGGATTGAACGAGAAATAGGAAAAATTGAGGGAATCAAAGAAGCGACAGTATCTTTAATAAACAACTCTTTGATCGTCGATTATGATGATCAAATCGTAAATAGCGATAAAATCATCTCGACGGTGCGTAGCAGCGGTTACGATGCAAGAATCAACGATTCTACGAATAATACAAGAAGCGAGAGCACTGCTGAAATTGCATCTCAAAGAATAAAACTGTGGTTGTCACTTGGACTTTTAGTTTTGCTCTTCTATGTCTCCATGGGACAGATGTTGGGAATATGGCAACCTACATTTCTGACGGATATGAAGAATACGAGTTATTACGCAGTGATTCAGCTTGTATTGACAACGCCGATACTTGTGCTGAATTTTCATTATTTCAGCAAAGGCTTCCTGACGCTATTTAAGTTGTCGCCCAACATGGACTCGCTTGTGGCAATCGGTTCTGCGGCAGCATTCTTCTACAGCCTCGCTATCACTTTATATCTGTTATTCGCTCAAGATGGTTTGGACATGGGCCAATTGATGGATTATAGGGACAACTTGTATTTTGAAGCAGCCGGAGCAATACTGACATTCGTTTCGATTGGAAAGTACTTGGAAGGTCGCAGCAAGCACAAGACAACAGCTGCTATCAGGAAACTTATGGATCTGGCTCCAAAGACCGCATATGTCGAAAGGGAAGGAATTGTCCTGGAGATTGACGCGGCAGATATCGTTATAGGTGATATTGTTGTTGTCAAGCCTGGAATGACTATCCCTGTGGATGGAGAAGTGGTGTCAGGAACTTCCGATGTCGTTGAAGCGCTCATCACAGGTGAACCGATGCCGGTATTCAAACAACCGGGAGATCGAGTGATATCGGCGACAATAAACAAAACTGGTTCATTCAAATTTAAGGCCACTGCAGTCGGTAGCGACACTACCCTGGCAAAGATCGTCCGAGTCGTTGAGGAAACGACATCAAAAAAAATCCCGATTCAAAAGCTTGCGGATAAGATCAGCGGAATCTTCGTCCCGATCGTTATCGCTCTCGCCTTTCTATCTTTTGCGGGCTGGATGATTTCTGGGGCTGGATTTGCTTTCTCTTTGTCGATCGCCATAGCGGTACTTGTGATATCCTGTCCTTGTGCGCTTGGTTTGGCGACGCCTGTGGCGATAACTGTTGCTACGGGTATTGGAGCTGAAAAAGGAATTCTTCTAAGAACGCCTGAGACTTTGGAAATCGCCCATGCACTCGATACAGTGGTCTTGGATAAAACCGGAACGTTGACATACGGAGAGCCTGAAGTAACTGATGTCGTGGCTTTCAATGATCGTGATTCCGACAGTCTACTCGAATTAGCTGCTAGTTTGGAACAATATTCCGAGCATCCGCTAGCTAAAGCGATCGTGGCAGCAGGAAGATCAAGAAAACTCAATCTTTTAGCAACTAGTGATTTTTCCGCAGTACCCGGTCTCGGTGTCGAGGCTCATGTGGAAGGGATGAAATATTATCTTGGAAGCAGACGTTACCTAGAAAAAATGTTCAAACTTGATAATGATTCAATCGTTAAATATGAGCGACTTTCAAAACAAGGCAAGACGATAGTGCTTGTTGCTGAAGACAATTCTGTTCTAGGCATTGTCGCTTTGAGAGACAAGATCAGGCCTGAAAGCAAAGCGACTGTCAAGAAACTCAAGAACATGGGCATGGAAGTCATTATGCTCACCGGAGACAATTCCTTGAGCGCTGAAGTGTTTAGAACTGAGCTTGGAATTGACCATGCGATTGCTGAAGTGCTTCCCGAAGACAAAGGCAAGGTTATCTCACAACTTCAAGAGTCTGGAAAAACAGTTGCAATGATCGGCGATGGCATAAACGATGCTGTAGCCTTGATCCAGGCCGATGTTGGGATTGCTATTGGCGCGGGGACTGATGTTGCAATTGAATCGGCAAACTTGGTATTGATGCACAATTCCTTGGAGGATTCCATCAAAGCAATCAAATTGAGCCGCAAATCAATTTCCATAATCAAGCAAAACCTGTTTTGGGCCTTCATCTACAACCTTATAGGCATTCCCTTGGCAATGGGTTTGCTTTATGGGGTAACCGGATTGAAACTCAATCCGATGTTCGCCGCTTTGGCGATGAGCCTCAGTAGTATTTCAGTCGTGCTCAATGCATTGCGGCTGAGACTAATCAAATTATAATAGGAGAATGATTTTATGAAAACAACAATAATAGTGGAAGGCATGCAATGCGGGCATTGTGTGTCCACGGTAAAGAAGACAATTGAGGGAATGGCCGGAGTAGGTCATGTGGAAGTCAGTTTAAAAGACAAAACTGCAATCGTAGAACATCAGAATGTACTAGTTCTGTCTGAACTGATCGACGAACTTGAAGAGCGAGGTTATCCAGCAATGGTGGAGGATACTAGTCTATGAAAGCAGATCACAAAGAAGTTCTCAAGCGGTTATCGTTGGCTAGAGGTCAAATTGATGGAATAATCCGCATGGTCGAAGCGGATCGCTACTGTATTGATATCTCAAATCAACTGCTCGCGACTATATCATTATTGAAAAATGCCAATCAATCGATTTTGAAAGCGCACTTGAATTCCTGCGTCCGCGAGACATTGACTGATGAAGGCTCAGAAAAGATTGACGAGATCATCAAGATTATCGAAAAAATAAGCAAATAGTTGCTTACTCTCTATAAGTTTCTGTGCTATAATTGATGAGACGTGCAAGGTGCATAACAGGGAACCGAGTGAAATTCTTGGACTGTGCCAGCAACCGTAAAGCCTTTGACATTCACATGACCATTGCAAAGCGAGAAGGGTGAATGTCTGATACGGCTGAGTCGGGAGACCTACCTGCATGCCAATGCTTGAAAAAACTTAATAGAAGAGGTAAAGAAATGAAAAGAAAAGTACTGGGAATCATGCTGTTCTTTGGATTGCTGCCTATGCTTTTTGCTTGTCAGCAACAAACAACAACCACCACGGTCGCTCAACTCGAGGCGGGTCAAATCGTCTTCGAGCTGTATGACGCCGATAACGTCATGGTTGATCGGACCGTTGTCGAACATGAACAGGAAGACACTTTGTTTGGATTGTTGCGTGAAACGTATACGGTGTATTGCCAAGGCTCAGATGGATCGCCTGATTCATCTTGCTCCTTCGAAGGCCAATATGGTTACTATATAATGGGTATAGACACCATAACTGCTTTTGAAGGTAACGTGTACATTGCATTCTATATCAACGGGGAATACGCCCTTACGGGAATAGATAGCACGCCGATCACTGATCAATATGTCTATCAATTCAAACTTGAAACATTCTGATTATCGCCGTTATAGACTTAAACAGATTATACTGACTGCAATGTTTCTTGCAGTCTTGGTTGTCCAAGAGCAGCTCTTGGTCCTTCTCCCGAATATTCAACTGACAGCCGTATTATTGATGGTATATGCGGCTGTTTTGCCTAGTTCATTGCTGGGCGTTTTAGTCTTTGCCTACGTTTTGCTTGATAGCATGCTGATGGGCTCACTGAATCTTCTGTACGTTATACCAATGCTGGCGGCTTGGCTGACCTTCGTCTATGTCGCCAGATTGCTGAGAGACAGGTCGATATTCATTATTCTGATCTTTGCTTTTCTTTATGGCTTTGTCTATGGCTGGTTTTTCATCCCCGCGGCAATGATCGAACGCGGCATAGCGATCGCTTGGCCTTACTTTCTTGCAGACCTTCCCTTTGAGATCGTCATGGCAGTGAACAATTATTTTACCGTGTTGTTGCTCTATCCACTCTTGAAAAATCTGCTTAAACCATTGACTGATAGTTACATCCCTCGAGCGTGATTATTTCTGATTAAGCAATTGTAAGTCAGCATAAATGATTCTAGGTAGTTGCACCGCTTTTGATTTTTGTGATATAATCATACTATATAGTCAAGGAGGGATATTTATGATCAATGAAAATGTCGCCAAGATGTTGAATGAGCAAATAAACAAGGAGTTGTTTTCCGCATACTTGTATCTTGATATTGCCAATTATTACGTCAAGCAAGGATTGGATGGATTCGCAAATTGGTTTGGGGTTCAAGCAAAGGAAGAATTAGATCACGCCATGATATTCACGAAATACTTGCAGAACAATGACTTTGAAGTAGTTTTGGATGCAATTGAGAACCCAACCAGAACTTATAAGGACCTCCGCCAACCATTAGAGGAAGCGTTGAAACATGAGCAGTTTGTTACTGCCTCAATTCATGCCATTTATTCCGAGGCTGTGGAGAACAAAGATTATCGTACCCAGGAATTTCTCCACTGGTTCATCAAGGAACAAGGCGAAGAAGAGAAAAATGCCACCGATTTGCTTGTCAAATATGATTTGGCAGAGAAGAACATCTTGATTATCGACAGAGATTTAAAAAGCCGGCAGTATTCACCGGCAGATTACGATTTTGATTAATAAAGGGCTGCGAAATCGCAGCCCTTTCTTATTTTTCTTTGATTGTGAATTCGTCATCATAGCCGACCTCATAGTTCTTATCTGGCAACATATCCCCAGATACTATCGCCCTGGCAATGACTGTCTCGAGATGACGCTGGATGTATCTCTTGAGTGGTCTAGCGCCGTATTCAGGATCATAAGCGTTGTCAAGCACTGCGGATGCTGCACTTGGTAAGAATTTTACTTTTAGGTTTTGTGAAGAAAGTCTTTGTTCAAGATCGTAAAGCATCTTGGCAACGATCTTCTCCTGAACGTCTCGTGTCAGAGCGTTGAAAATGACTATTTCATCGATTCTATTGATGAATTCAGGTTTAAATGAACGTTTGATCAAATCCATGACTTTGGATTTAGCAGCGTCGTCATTAGCGATCAAATACTCACTACCTAGGTTCGATGTCATGATTATTATCGTGTTTTTGAAATCAACGGTGCGACCTTGGTTGTCTGTCAGCCTTCCGTCGTCAAGGATCTGTAAGAGGATGTTGAAAACCTCTGGGTGGGCTTTTTCGATCTCGTCGAACAAAATGATGGAATAAGGTTTGCGACGAATTGCTTCGGTAAGCTGTCCGCCTTCATCATATCCGACATATCCTGGTGGTGCACCAATGAGCCTTGTCACAGAAAATGACTCCATGTATTCGCTCATATCGATTCTGACGATGTGACTTTCACTAGCGAAAAGTTGCTCAGCTAAAGATTTAGCCACCTCTGTCTTGCCCACTCCTGTGGGACCCAAGAACATGAACGATCCAATGGGACGGAATTCGTTCTTGATCCCTGCTCTTTGACGAATGATAGCGTCGGTGATCAATTGGATAGCGTTGTCTTGACCGATGACTCTCTGTTTTAGAGCGTCGTCAAGGTGAAGCAGTTTCTCGCGGTCTCCCTGGAGCAGTTTTGCAACAGGGATTCCCGTCCATTTGGCGACAATTTCCGCGATGTTCGCTTCGGTGACAACCTCGCTGATCAATC
>JAFGQT010000061.1 GCA_016935515.1 Bacilli bacterium | reverse complement strand
GATGCAGACATCATTTTGCTCATGTACCGCGAAGACTATTATGAAAAGGAAACGACAAGGAAAAACCACGTCGATATCAATATCGCCAAGAACCGTTCCGGAACCGTCGGCGACTTCGAGTTGCTGTTCAACCGCAACGTTTCGACCTTCAGCAATCTGTTGCCAGAATCCTCTGAGGATTATCTTGGCGAAAGACAGTCGATGGATGAGTATTGATCTCATCCGGCTGTTTTTTTTGAAACACCATCTTGTCACAAGGAGAATCACATATGTTTTTTGAAAGATTAGACCAGATTGAAGCCAAGTATCAAGAAATAAGTCTTGCGCTTCAGGATCCGTCGGTTTCAACCGACATAAAGCGAGTCACGAGTTTGTCCAAGGAACTTAGTTCGTTGGAAAAGATCGTGGTCAAATACAGGGAGTACAAAGATTTGACAAGACAACTCGTCGATCTCAAAGAGATGTTGAAAGATGAAGATCCTGAGATTCGTTCCATGGCCGAGATTGAAGAAATCGAAGTCAGGGAAAAGATCGAAACTTTGGAATCGGAATTGGAAGTCATGTTGATACCAAAGGATCCGAATGACGAGAAGAACGTCATCGTCGAGATCAGGGGTGCTGCCGGAGGCGATGAAGGCAACATCTTTGCCGGCGATCTTTTCCGCATGTACGTCAAGTATGCCGAATCCAAAGGTTGGAGAATCGAAACGCTTTACGCCGATCCCGCAGAAGCCGGAGGCTTCAGCCAGATCGAGTTCATGGTTTCTGGAGACAGCGTGTACTCGTTGCTGAAATACGAGTCTGGAGTCCACAGGGTCCAAAGAGTTCCCCAGACGGAATCTCAAGGACGGATCCATACTTCAACGGCGACGGTGCTTGTAGTTCCGGAAGCTGAAGAGCTTGATTTTGAGATCGACATGGACGACGTCAGGGTAGATACCTTCTGTTCCTCGGGTCCGGGAGGGCAATCTGTCAATACTACGAAATCGGCTGTCCGACTTACGCATGTTCCCTCGGGACTTGTTGTTCAATGCCAAGACGGCAAAAGCCAGCACGAAAACAAAGCTTCCGCGTTGAAGATCCTCCGCTCGAGATTATATGATCAAATGCTTCAAGAAAAACTTGACAAAGAAGGCGAAGAGCGCAAGACCAAGATTGGGACTGGCGACCGATCCGAAAAGATCAGAACTTACAATTACCCGCAAAATCGAATAACAGACCATCGCATCGGTTACACCATCCAGCAACTCGATCGGGTGATCGATGGCAAACTTGATCCAATCGTTGAAGCTCTGCTTGCGGAAGAACAAAAGCGCAAGCTCGCAACTGAATAACACGATGGCTACTTATGACCAAGTGTTGCGGGAGGCGAAGAAAGCTGCCCGGAACAAAAGAATGGAAACATCGGCCGTTGAACTTTTGATGCTAGAATTCTCTGGACTCAGTCCGACCGAACTATATATATCTTATAAAGATGAAATGCCAGAATCGACTCGCGTCAGATTCATTGAAGCGCTAGACGATTATCTCGAGAAAAAGATTCCCGTTCAATATATTATCGGGCATGTGTATTTCTACGGCAACAAGATCAAGGTTGACTCCAACGTGTTGATCCCTCGATATGAGACCGAGGAACTCGTCCAGAGAACCCTGATGTTGTATGACGATCATTACGACGGCAAGGAAATCGACGTCGTCGACATCGGAACTGGTTCAGGATGCATAGCCATAGCCTTGAAGAAAGAAGCACCCAAGATGAATTTACATGCCGGAGACATCAGCACGCCAGCGCTTGAGATTGCCAAGGAGAACGCCAGCATCAATGACGTTGAAATCGATTTTCGTCAAGGCGATCTTTTTGAACCTTTTGCAGGGATGCGTTTTGACATCATCGTCTCAAACCCGCCATACATACCGCAAACCGAAGCCATAGACGAGATCATCCACAAAAACGAACCGCATGTTGCTCTTTTCGGCGGAGATGATGGCTTGAGGTTCTATCGGATGATCCTTGATAACGCTGAACATCATCTCAAGGACAAATTCATCATCGCCTTCGAGCACGGTTTTGATAAGGGCGAATCATTACGGGAGTATGCCAATACGCGTTTCCCGGACGCAAAGATATTCACTGAAAGAGACATGCAAGGCAAGGAAAGAATGACTTTCATCATCCGGATCTGACGTAGACAAGATATTTTCCGATTGTGAAGATATCTTTTTTTACGGGCGTAATATTTTATAAATATTAATGAAAAGGCCGAAGATTTTTTCAAATAAAAGCAATTGACATTCGCTGGTGATACCAGTATATTAATAAACATGAAAAGAGGTAATCTGATGGCAGACAAACTTGTGATTGTCGAATCACCAACAAAATCGCGAACCATAGAACAGTATCTTGGCAGCGACTTCAAGGTGAAGTCTTCCAAGGGACACATTCGCGATCTCGCTATCGCCGGACCCGGAGGTCTTGGCGTCGACATAAAGAACAACTTCAAACCGGACTATCGTATCTTGGCTGAAAAGAAGGACACGGTCAAGGAACTGAACAATGCGGTGAAGAAAGCCAAGGAAATATATCTGGCTTCAGACCCCGACCGCGAGGGAGAGGCGATCAGTTGGCATCTTGCGGACACTTTAGATATCGGCGATCGGCCCGTGTATCGCGTCATGTTCAACGAAATAACAAAACAAGCCGTACTTGAAGCCTTAGAAAATCCTGGAAAAATCAACATGCAACTGGTTCTTTCCCAAGAGACGCGCAGAATTCTTGACCGGATCATCGGATTCAAATTATCCAAGTTGCTCCAAAGCAAGATCAAGGCAAGATCTGCAGGCAGAGTGCAGAGCGCAGTATTGAAACTGATCGTTGATAAAGAGGCGGAGATCGACAAATTCGTTATCGAGGAATATTACGAAATTTACGCCAAATTCGCCGATTTTGAAGCCAAACTTGTCAAAATCGACGGTAAGACAGCTAAGATTTCGACTTTAGAGAAAGCAGAATCAATTCTGCATTCGCTATCAAATCAGTTCACAGTCAAATCTGTAGAAACGAAATTGAAGAGCACTTCCAGTAAGCCGCCTTTCACAACGTCCACGCTCGCCCAAGAAGCTTCGACCAAACTTGGTTTCACCTCCTCAAAGACGATGTCAGTTGCGGAAAAACTATATCAAGGTGTTTCCATCAATAATGAGAATGTTGGTTTGATCACCTATCTCAGAACCGACTCCACAAGATTATCACATAACTTCATCCACAGCGCTTTCGAATGCATCGCTAAGCATTATGGAAAAGACTACTTAGGACATCCGAAACATCCAAAATCGAAAAACAAACTTCAAGACGCTCACGAAGCCATCAGGCCGACCAATTGCGATCTGACACCGGAAAAAGTTAAGCCGTATCTACAACCTGACGAGTATCGCTTGTATCGACTCATCTATGCCCGGGCTATAGCTTCATTGATGAAATCCGCACAATCCGAACAAACAACGATTGAACTCGAGAATGAAAACACCTTATTCCGCGCCACCGGATCAAAACCCATTTTTGACGGATACTTGGCCGCTTACGGCAAATTTGACGATGAGACGGATAAAAACCTGTTGCCAAATCTTGAACAAGGAAAAAAACTGGATGTCGTAAGCATCGAGAAAAAACAGCTGTTCACTACGCCGCCTTCCCGTTACAACGAAGCCAGATTGATCAAGGAAATGGAAGATTTGGGCATCGGAAGGCCTTCAACTTACGCCACCACCATCCAAATCCTGAAAATGCGCCATTATGTCTCGATCAAGGATAAACGTTTTGTCCCTACCGATCAAGGTAAAGCGACGATCGAGAAACTTGATCACTATTTCCATGAGTTCATCTCTTCGAATTACTCCAAACAAATGGAGGATACGCTCGATGAGATCGCTCAAGGCGAAAAGGAACGTTTGGGCGTCCTGACGGAGTTTTACGACTACTTCAACCCTTTGGTCGACAATGCTTATAAGGAAATGAAAAAAACAAAACCCGTTGAAGTCGGTGAATTATGTCCAGAATGCAATTCACCGCTGGTCATCAGACATAGTCGATACGGAGATTTTGTAGCTTGTAGCCGATATCCGGAATGCAAATACATCAAGCCTGATCCCAACCGCAAACCAAAGAAAGAGGTTCAGGATACAGGCGTCACTTGTCCACAATGTCATGAAGGCACTTTGGTGAAGCGGATCGCCGGAAAAGGCAAAAAGAAAGGCAAACCGTTCTTTGGCTGTAGCCGTTTTCCCAAATGCAAGCATATCTCGCCTTATAAGCCTCTGGATCAAACGTGCCCGAAATGCAATGCCCCGCTTGTAGAAGACAAGGACGGCAGCGTCTTCTGTCTTGACCAAGAAAAGTGCGGTTACAAACAAGATAAATGATAAGTCGCCACCCTTGACAGGGTGGTTTTTTTTAGGGTACAATAACATGGCTTAAGTAAAGATGGATATGATATAATACAATAATGTAAGCGAGGTGATTTCCAAGATGGGCATATTCCAAAGACTCTTCAACAATAAGGAAAAAGAGCTTCAAAGAGAAAAATTCAAATTGGGCATGGCCAAAACCCGTTCTGGATCATTAGCGTCGCTCAAGGATGTCCTCGGAAGTTCCGGACAGATCGATTCTAGGCTGTTCGACAAACTCGAAGAGATCTTCATCACAGCCGATATCGGTGTCGATACCGTGGTCAAATTCATCGCTTTGTTACGTGAAGAAGTCAGAAAGCAAAAACTGACCGATCCCAAACAACTCGAAAATCTGATTGTCGACAAATTGTTTGAGATGTATCTCAAAGACGAGATAATCGATACGAACATTCGCTACAACGAAAACGGCTTGACCGTAATCATGTTCGTTGGTGTAAACGGAACCGGGAAGACGACCACGATCGGTAAGTTGGCATACAAGATAAAAGCCGAAGGCAAATCAGTGATGATGGCTGCCGCAGACACTTTTCGGGCCGGAGCCATCAACCAATTGAAAATCTGGGGTGAACGCGTTGGTTGTCATGTGGTTTCCAAGGATCCAGGGAGCGATCCATCAAGTGTGATTTTCGACGCGATAAGAGAAGCAAAAACGACAAAAACAGACGTGCTTCTCATCGACACTGCCGGACGCTTGCAGAATAAAGTAAACTTGATGAAAGAACTTGAGAAGATGAACCGCACGATCAAGCGGGAACTTCCGGATACACTCTACGAAACGTATTTGGTGATCGATGCCACGACTGGACAGAACGGACTCAATCAAGCCAAGATTTTCCGTGAGGTCACCGACGTCTCAGGAATCGTCCTGACAAAACTCGATGGTACCGCCAAAGGCGGAATCGTCTTGGCCATCCGGGAAGAGATTGGCATACCAATCAGTTTTGTCGGCCTTGGAGAGAAGATAACCGATCTTGATCACTTCGATATTGAGGACTATATTTACGGCTTATTTGCGGACTTTTTTGATTAGGAGAATATTAGAATGGAACATATTGACGAGAAAATCAAATACAACAAACTATATGACATCTACGGGAGCCTCTTGACAGACAAACAAAAGGCTTATTTCACCTACTATTATTTTGACGATTATTCATTGGCGGAAATCGCCAAGATCATGGACGTGAGTCGCAACGCCGTGCATGAACAGTTGAAGACGGTTGTCGAAGCGCTCATATATTATGAGGAAAAACTCCAAATCTTGACGAAAAAGGAAAAACGTCAGTCGTTGTACAAACAAGTCAGTTCTGAACTCAAGAAATCAGAACTGATGAATCTTCTAAAAGAATTAGAAAAGGCTGAATAACCATGGCTTTTGAGAACCTGACCAGCAGATTTCAAATGGCTTTCCGAAGATTGACCGGAAAAGCCAAACTAAATGAAAATGATATCGAGGATATGCTTCGCGAAGTAAGACTTTCCCTCTTGGAAGCAGATGTCAATTACAAAGTCGTCAAAGAATTTACTGAAGATATTCGTGAATTGGCTTTCGGCGAGCGCATTCTTAAAAAGCTTAACCCAGGCCAACAAGTAGTCAAGATAGTCAACGACGAACTTGTCAAGTTGATGGGTTCAGATGCGGTTGCGATCGATTTTCAGGAAACCGGGATAACGACCATCATGATGGTCGGTCTTCAAGGAACCGGAAAAACAACGACCTCGGGTAAATTGGCTAACCTGTTGCGTAAGAACCATAACAAGAAACCACTGCTCGTCGCGGCCGACATCTATCGACCCGCCGCCATCGAACAGTTGAAAACAGTCGGTGGTCAGTTGGATATTCCCGTGTTTGAACTCGGGGACAAAACAAAGCCACAAACAATTGTCCAAGAAGCGATAAAGAAGGCCAAGTTAGAAGGGTTTGACCTGGTAATCATTGATACTGCAGGGCGACTTCACATCAACGAGACGTTGATGGATGAGCTTGTCGATATCAAGAAATTGACCAAACCCCAGGAGATATTGTTAACTGT
>JAFGQT010000060.1 GCA_016935515.1 Bacilli bacterium | reverse complement strand
TTTCGTAACATGTTGAAGCCCATATTTTTCATGGTTGTGATATCGTCAATCATTGCTTGATCCGTTGGTGGGCACAAAAGTCCGTCTGGATAATAACCTTGATCAAGCACACCACTTTGAAATATAGGCTGTTCGTTCAAATATATTCGGAAATGTCCTGATGTGTCTTGCTTGACTTCAATCTTGCGCATGCCAAAGTAACTTTCGACTTCATCCACAATCAAATCATCTCTAGATACAACCAGCCTAATGGAATAGAGAAAAGGGGTTTCCGGTGACCAAAGAATTGGCTCAGGAATCGTTATTTCATTCCAAATATTGGCGCGGATGTATTGATCAATTATGATTCTGTCTTGAACGCGAATCATGATGTTTATTTTGAGATCAGTCATATCACTGATTATCGGCTTTATCTTGACTGACTTGGTGTCGATATCCGTTTTTACTAAAAGATCGATCAAAGCGGCCTCATTGACGATCTCATACCAGACCGTCTGCCAAATACCAGATGAAGCAGTATACCAGATCCCTCCAGAAGATAAAGTCTGTTTGCCTCTTTCTTGGTCGAACGTGTCGGTGGGATCGATGACACCGACGATAAGTTCGTTTTCTCCCTGCTTGACTTGGGGAGTTATATCGAAAGAAAAAGGAAGGTACCCGCCTATATGTTTTCCGACCAAGGTGTGGTTGATATAGACTTCAGCTTCATAGTCTACGGCTCCAAAATGCAAGATGACCCTTTCGTCGGCATTGATTTCCGGAAGGCTGAATGTACGCCTGTACCAAAGTTTCTTGGTAGGAAGAAGTTCTTGGCCGACTCCAGAAAGTTTTGATTCGATCGGATACGGCACAATAATCTTGCCAGTAAATTCGTCAGGATATATGCTTTCAATGTCACGGATACAATAATCATAATAACCGTTAAGGCTTTGCCATTTTTCTCGCTGTAATTGTGGGCGTGGATATTCAGGCAGAGGATTCTCTATGTCCACTGCGCCGAAGTATCTTGATTTCATCTTTGTATTTAACATAATTTGTCACCGCCCGGAAATATATAAATATTATATACCAAAGCATAATGATATTAGCGACAAATCTTGATTTTGATTGTCAATCGCTTTGTTTACACATATAATTATATGTATGATACACCAACGATACGTGAATGCAATCGGCTTAGACGAAAAAGAAACAACAGATGAAATATCAGTCTTTCTAGGTTTGCATTTTCTGTTTTCCGGGTGTATAATGTATCGCAGTGTATTTAGGAGGATAATAATGAAACTCGTTGTCTATGTTATGAACAATACAGACCTGCTTGATGATTTTCTTCACGATCTCAACGATCATGGAATTCATGGTGCGACAATCATCAACAGCACAGGAATGGCAAGAAAACTGATCGAAAATGATGACATGAAATTTATCGGCACTCTGAAAACCTTATTTGACAATCCCCGTGTGGAATCCCATGTTATTTTGATGGCTTTGCCAGATGAATTGGTTGAAGTTGCTTACCGGGTAATTGACAATGTTGCAGGGGACTTAAGCAAGCCTAATTCTGGAATCGCCTTCACGTTGCCGATTGAAACTGTGAAAGGTTATAAAGCATAGGGGAAATTGACGTATGAATTTAATTGTGCTTTTTTACGCCGGTATCATGATTGCGACCGGTTTGTTGTTCGGCAAGATAGCAAAATATCTCCATCTACCAAATGTAACCGGATATTTAGTTGGAGGCTTACTGATTGGTCCAAGCATTCTGAATTTGGTCAAAGCCGATGCTTTTCCCGGGTTGGAGATTGTATCAACCGTAGCCCTTGGCTTTATCGCTTTCACCATCGGTAATGAATTCCGTCTGTCATATTTCAAAAAAGTCGGTACAAGACCATTGGTGATAGCAGTATTAGAGGCTACATTTGGCGTACTGTTTGTCTTTGTCGGATTGATTCTGTATTTTCTGATTGTGGGGGATCTCGACAATACTACATTAAGGTTTTCCTTGGTATTGGCGGCGATAGCTGCTGCTACAGCTCCAGCTGCCACATTGATGGTCGTCAGGCAATACAAAGCCAAGGGTACCTTGACCGAAACATTGATGAGTGTGGTGGCAATCGACGATTCGGTCGCAATTGTGCTCTTCGGAATTTTTGTTGCAATAGCCAACGCCATCGCTCCTGAAGCGGCCAATACACCATTATGGATCCAGATCTTGATGCCTTTTTACGAAATTATTGTCTCACTCCTGATCGGCGGTGCAATTGGACTTATTTTAGTGTTGGGCTGCATTTGGTTCACAGGGCGAGGCAATCGGATCAGTTTGGTCGTCGCAGCCCTGTTTTTGACCATCTATGTCGTTGACCTTGTTGGCGGTTCTCAATTGTTGGCAGCAATGGCAATGGGTGGCGTATTCGCCAATCTCAGCAAGAAATATGAGGAAGTCAATGGCTTGATCTATTTTGTTACACCGCCGATATTCATCATGTTCTTCGTATTGAGCGGAGCTGAACTCGAGCTTAAAGTATTGTTGGTCGTCGGATTGATTGGCGTTCTTTATATCCTATTTCGCGTGGCAGGGAAGGTATTCGGCGCATGGCTTGGCGCGAGAGTAACAAAAGCTGAACCGAAAATCGCAAAATATCTTGGATGGGCACTTGTCCCTCAGGCTGGTGTTGCCATCGGTTTGAGTTTGGTTGCCACTCAAGTCCTCAACCCTGACCTAGGTGCTAAGATCAGAGCGATTGTTCTGTCTGCCACGTTGATCTACGAACTTGTTGGGCCGGTAATAACCAAACGTTCCTTGAAACTGGCCGGAGAGATTTCGGTCAAAGGTTGACGAAAGTAGAATTTGTTTCGGGAGGTAGAGCGATGGATTTGATCCATATTGGTAAAATAGTAAATACCAAAGGCTTGAAGGGAGAAGTGAAACTTCTGCCTGATACTGACTACAAAGAAGAAAGATATCTCAGCTCAGGGAAACTCTACATTGTCAGTGAAGAGAAAAAGATCCCTGTGAAGATCAAGAGTTTCAGTGAGCACAAAGGCTATGACCTAGTGATTTTTGTCGGTATGGAAGACATAAACCTTGTGGAACAATACAAAGGTTGTGATCTGTATGCGGAAAAATCAGAAATCAGTCACGCAGAAAACCCAAATGAATTTCACATCAATGAATTAATAGGTCTGGAAGTCTACGTGGAAGGCGAGCAAAAAGGAAAAATCGCTTTGATCAAGACATATCCTCAGGGAGACTACCTTGATATCCTGAAATCCGATGGAAGCCACGCATTGGTGCCATTTCGTGATGAGTTCGTTGTCAATGTTGATATTTCTTCCGGGAAAATAGAAGTAATCAAAATGGAGGGTTTGTTATGAAAATAAGCATACTGACTCTGTTTCCGGAAATGTTCAAAGGATTCTTTTCCGAGTCGATTATAAAGCGAGCAATCAAAGCTGGGAAAGTCGAAGTCGAAATGATCAATTTCCGTGATTTTTCAACCCGCAAACACCAACAAGTCGATGACACGACTTACGGTGGCGGAGCCGGAATGGTCCTGGCCGTTGAACCAATTTACAGAGCGCTTCAAAGCATACCGGACATCGAATCCGCCGTTAAGATTCTGCTTACACCCCAAGGTGAGCCATATCATCAAGAACGGGCAAACACTTTGGCACAAGCTGATCATATTGTTTTAGTGTGTGGTCATTACGAGGGTTTTGACGACAGGATCAGGAATTTCATCGATCTCGAAATTTCAATTGGCGACTATGTCCTTACTGGGGGCGAAATCCCAGCTATGGCTATTGTTGATAGCGTCATAAGGTTGTTGCCAGGAGTATTGACCAACAGCGATTCATATACGCAGGACTCTTTTTATGATGGCATGCTTGAATATCCTCAATATACAAAGCCATATGATTTCATGGGTTACAAGGTTCCTGATGTTCTCATCAGTGGCAATCATCAGGAGATTGATAAATGGCGCCGTAATGAGGCGGAAAAACGCACTCGCGAACGTCGCCCAGATCTCTTAGAAAAACCGAATAAAAAACATTGATTTAGACTTCGTGATATGTTATAATAACTTTCGCTGTAAGAACGAGATTCACATACTCACAGTTCCGCTGGCATTCACGTCAAGAACTCTGAGACAAAACAAAGGAGTTGACCAAAATGTCGCAGCAAATCATCGCATCCGTAACAAACGAGTTCCTCAAGAACGACGTCCCTGATTTTCGCCCCGGAGACAATGTAAAGGTCTCAGTCAAGATCAAGGAAGGAAGCCGTGAACGGGTACAGGTATTCGAAGGTCTTTGCATCAAAAGGCAAGGCGGTGGCGTCAGCGAGACTTTCACTGTTAGAAAGATCTCCTATGGCATCGGCGTTGAAAGAACTTTTCCAGTTCATTCACCCGTAATCGACAACATTGAGGTTGTCAGGCGCGGTAAAGTTCGTCGAGCTAATCTGGGCTATATTCGCGGTCTTTCTGCCAAGGCTTCGAGAATCAAAGAAAAGCGCTAGCACGAAATTCACATCAGAAAAAAGACACCGGATCATCATGGAAGCAATTTCGTGGACGCGGTGTCTTTTTTTATCATTTGCGTTCAATGTAAACACAGTGAAAATCTTTTCATTTTTCTTACATTTTGTTCTAAAAGCATTGAAACATCCACGAATTGATGATAAAATAAGGCAAAAGAAATGAAGAGAAAGGATTGGGAGTTTATGAACAAAGCAACAATTTACAACGTCGCATATGCAGCCAATGTATCATTGGCAACCGTATCCCGAACCTTGAACAATCCGCAAAAAGTCAAGCCGGAAACAAGGGAACGTGTATTGCGGGTGATCAAGGAGCTTGGATATAAGCCCAATGCTTTCGCAAAGGGCCTCGCGAGCAAGAAAAGTACGACCGTCGGAGTCATTGTTCCTGACATGTCAAGGGCTTCAGTTGCGGAAATGTTGAATGGTATCGCTCTGGAAGCGAGAAAATACAGCTATTCCTTGTTGTTGTATGTATTGAAAGACGACACGCTTGAAGAATCAGAGATGCTAAGAGAAGTAGTGGCCAGCCAAGTGGATGGAATCCTTTATTTGAATGATGAGATCAACGAAGATCAATATGCATTATTGAATATGATTCAAGACGAATACAAAGTTCCGATCGTACTAGCCAACACGCTCTATCCATACGACAACAAACTTGTGACCGTATGCATCGATTACTTCAAGGCTGCTTACGAATTGACAAACCGACTGATCAAACAAGGCAGGAAAAACATCTATCTCTTGACAACCGCCCGAAAATATATGGTTAACGATTTGAAAGAAGAAGGCTATCTGAAAGCGATGAAGGAAGCCAGACTCCAGCCTCAGGTTGTTCGTACAAGCGGCGATATCTCGGTCAACACGGTACACTTCAACGAGCTGTTCAAGAGTGCATCGACCTTGATTGACGGAGTCATCGCGGTCAGAGATTCGATTGCGGTTTCGTTTGTCAACACGATGACGGAACACAACAAGCGGATTCCTGATGACATTGCTGTATATGGGTTCCAAAACACCAAATACGCCTCACTTGCTCGACCTAAGCTTTCTTGCGTGAACATTCCGATCATCGAGATTGGTTCAAAGGCTATGTCTTTACTGAAAAAGGAAATCGACGGCGAACCGGTTGAAGTCAAGTTCAACGTGTTGTCTCACAGCATCATGGAGCGCAGTACAACTGCATATAACGAAGAATAAGATAAGTAATCACTCAAGGAATAAATCCAGAGATCCGGTGGAAGGTGCGAACCGGAGTTCATTGGCTGATGAAATACACTTATGAGTTTCTGTTTTACAGACGGTAAATCCGTTATCTTTAGAGTGCACTTAGGTGAATTAAGGTGGTACCGCGGTCAATGATCGTCCTTGTATAAGGGCGATCTTTCTCTTTATAAGCAAAATAACGAAAGGTTGTGACATCATGAATTTATTTGAAGACTTGAAATGGCGGGGTTTGCTATACGCCGTCACCGATCCTGAAATCGAGGATAAACTTAACAATGAGAAAATGACGTTTTATCTTGGAGCCGATCCAACGGCAAACAGTTTGCATGTCGGTCATTTGCTCGCATATCTTGTGGCTAAGCGTTTGGCAGACTATGGACATCACCCGATCTTGGTAATCGGAGGTGGGACTGGCCTCATCGGTGATCCCAGCTTCAAAAGCCAGGAACGTCAATTGTTGACAATCGAGGAATCTTTGATCAATGCCGAAGGGATTCGCCAACAAGTTTTGCGGCTTCTTCCTGATGCAAAAATCGTCAATAACTTTGATTGGATCTCCGCATTGAATGCGATTGAGTTTCTACGGGACATCGGAAAGAACTTCAATGTATCCTATATGATCAATAAAGAATCGGTCCGATCGCGTATCGACAACGGGCTTTCATTCACCGAGTTCGCCTATCAAGTCCTTCAAGCGTGGGATTTTGAGCATTTGTACGCTAGGTACAACTGTGATTTGCAGATTGGTGGTCAAGACCAATGGGGTAATATTACCGCAGGTCTGGATTTGATTCGCAAAAATCATGGGTTTGAAGCAAAAGCTTACGGATTCACCTTTCCGCTTGTGACCAAAGCTGACGGAACGAAGTTTGGCAAGACCGAAACCGGAACGCTTTGGCTTGACAAAGAAAAGACATCAGTTTATGATTTCTACCAGTTTTGGATCAATACGGCTGATGACGACGTGATCAATCGCTTGAAACAGTTCACCTTCCTTGATAAAGAACAAATAGAGAGATTGGAAGAAAAAGTTGTCAAAGAGCCTCACCTGCGTGAAGCCCAAAAAGTACTTGCCTGCGAAGTGACAACTTTGGTTCATGGTGAAACGGAATACCTAGAAGCAAAGAAGATATCGGAAGCACTTTTTAGCGGAGAAATCCATTTGCTCAATGCTCAGGAAATTGAAATTGGATTTACCGACCTTATTCAGTCATTGGAAGTGCAAGGTAAACTCTTGGTCGACATACTGGTTACCAGCGGGCTCGCAAGTTCGAAACGACAGGCTAGAGAGCTTATCACCTCAGGAGCTATCACAATCAACGGTGAAAAGGTTGAAGACTTAGAAAAAACCCTTGATCGTGATCAAGCAATTGACGGTTTGTTCACTGTCATCCGAAAAGGCAAGAAGACTTATACGATCATCAGGCATGAATAAATAAAGCAGAAGACCAAGTTGCTACGGTCTTCTGCTTTTTTCTTGAAGATATTTTTTTTGGTAGATTATCCGAATGGCATTAAGTACGCATAACAATGCAACTCCTACATCGGCAAATATCGACAGCCACATCCACATGAAGCCAATGCCTGAAAGAATCAAAAAGATCAACTTGACTATCATCGAGAAAGCGATGTTTTGCGTCGCGATGGAGCGGGTTTTCTTGGCAATCTTGATAGCCTTGTCAAGAAGCCGGATATCATTGTTGATGATTATTACGTCAGATACTTCAATCGCCAAGTCGCTGGCTGAGCCCATCGATACACCGATATCGGCATTTTTCAACAACGGTGCGTCATTGATTCCGTCCCCGACATACAAACTGACGGAATTGGTACGAATTGAGTTGAATTTTTCCAGTTTCTGTTCCGGAAGCAATTCGGCGTAATATTCAATTCCACCGAGTTGCATGGCGATCTCGTTGGCTGAATCTTCGTTGTCGCCCGTCAACATCACGGTATCGTAACGTTTGGTGAAGTCGCGTACCGTTTCCATGGAAGTTTCTTTGAGCTCATCCTTGACGATGACATAGCCTTTATACGCATTGTCATAAGCAAGGAAAGTATATGAGCCTACAGGAAGTTTTTCATCTGTGACCGGGATGTTGTTGCTTTCTAGAAAGCGTCTGCTTCCAGCCATGATTGATTTGCCATCAAGAACGCCCTTGATTCCGTAACCGGGAATCTCTTGGATATCAGTTATTTCATAGGTAGGCTGGTCATTGTAAGCGACGATTGCTTCAGCGATCGGATGCGAAGAATATTTTTCAATGGATGCGACAAGTCTTAATGTTTCTTGATCTGTGAATTCTTGAACGAAGAAGTCTCCGTATGTCAGCGTTCCGGTCTTGTCAAGTGCTATCGTTTCAACTTCGGTGATCGCGTGCAAGAAAGCCGAGCCTTTGAACAAAATGCCATTCTTAGCTGCGGTTCCGATTCCAGCATAATAGGATAATGGAACCGAAAGCACCAATGAACATGGGCAGGAAATGACCAAGAATATTGCGGCGCGATACAAGTAGCCAGTGTCGGTGAGTACGTTTTGTGAATCGAATATTGCCCCGAAAAGCACCAACAGACCGGCAAGTCCGACGACAATCGGAGTATAAATACGAGCGAACTTCGTTATGAACATTTCGGTTTTGGATTTCTTGTTGGTTGAGTTTTCAATCAAATCGATGATCTTTGCGAGCGTCGAATTGCTGTATTCCTTTTCGGAGCGGATATGGATGACATTTCCTACATTGATATTTCCGCTGAGAATTTTGTCGCCGACATCCACGTTCTTGAGTTTTGTCTCACCAGTCAGTTCGCTAGTGTTAAGACTTGTCGAGCCTTTGATGACAACGCCATCAACAGGAATCCTTTCGCCGTTTTTAATGACGAGTATGTCTCCGACAAGGATTTGTTCTGGGTCCTTTACGACGATATTGTCATCGACAAGAACATTGGCATAGTCAACCTTGATATTGACGAGTGCAGAAATCTCGCCTCGCGATTTGGTGACTGCTCGGGCTTGAAGATATTCACCAAAAGAGTACATGATGACGACGGCTATGCTTTCCTCATGTTTGCCGATGATCATGGCAGCAAACGTAGCGATGATCATCAAAGTGTTCTCATTGAAGAAATTGAAATTGCGGATGCCCTTGATCTGAAAAATCAACAACCGTGAAATCAGGAGCACATAACCAATCCAGTAAAGGACTATAGTTATCCATTGAGGCCATAACTCAAAATCGGTTCCCACGATTCTGTTGATCAACAAAGGGATCCGATATGCGGAAAACGTCAGCAAGATAAGTATCATTCCGGCCAAAACCACAGAATACTCCTTAATGAAATTCGGAGCTTTTATCTCAACCTTGTCTTCGAAATAATAAGTTATGATGTTGTCTTCAAGGACATCAACGATGCTTTTGATCTCCTTTAGAGCTACATCCGAATCATAGTCGTCCTTGAAATCAACCAATAGGGTTTGCTTTGCATAGTTGAAACTGGCGCTGTTAACGTATGGCAGCCTAGCTGTGCGACGTTCAACCTTGGCAATACAGTTGGAACAAGTCAAATTTTTCATTACTACTTTACGTATCATCATTTACTCCTGCGCTATACATTGAGGCATGTCTAAAGCCATTTTTGCGCTATACAATAATTATACTTGGAAAATCCGAAAAGTCAAACATTTGGGAGCCTTTATGAGCAGAAAAAACGGTTTGCGAATCAACCTTGTCACTATGCAAAAAACTGCAATTATGGTAAAATATCATCAGATGGGAGTGTTGTTCATGAATTGGCAAGAAATTGCAAAAAAATACGAGTCTGAATTGATAGAAAAAACCGTTTCGTTGTTAAAAATCCCGACAGTATTGGAACGTTATGATCCCAATGACAGAGAATATCCTTTTGGTAAGGATATTCGTCGTGCTTTGGACATGATGTTGGAAATCGCCCAAATAGATGGCTTCAAAACTCTCGATGTCGATCACTATGCCGGGCACATCGAAATGGGTGAAGGCAGAGAAATTCTTGGAATTCTTGGCCATCTTGATGTTGTTCCTGCAGGCGGAAAATGGGAGAACGATCCTTTTTCAGCTACGATAAAAGATGGCAAGATATTCGCCAGAGGAGCCATGGATGACAAAGGGCCGACGATTGCTGCATATATCGCAATGCGCATGATCAAGGATGCTAATATCAAACTCCACAAGCGAGTTCGCTTGATTTTGGGATGCGACGAGGAGTCAGGTATGCGCGGCATCAAGAGATATCTTGAATTTGAAGATATGCCCGACCAAGGATTCGCTCCAGATGCAGAGTTTCCGTTGATCTACGGCGAAAAAGGCATATTTAGTTTTGATTTTGTCGGTTCGCATGATGATGATCTTATAGTATCTATGAAAGCCGGAGAACGTTACAACGTTGTACCGGATGAAGTCGAGGTGGTTCTCAAGCGCAACTTGAAAGCCGAGTTCAAAGCTTATTTGGAATCTACCGGAAATCAAGGAGAAGTTGTCGATGACAAATATGTCATTTACGGCAAGAACGCCCATGCAGCTTGGCCGCATCTTGGAGTCAATGCCATTTTTCTTATGACTGAGTTTCTGATCCAACACACCAAACATCCATTGATTCAATTGCTTCATGACAAACTGGTCTTTGATCACTACGGCAAGAAGTTCGGTATCGACCATATTGACCCTGAAATGAAAGAATTGACGATCAATACTGCCATCATCAACATCGCCAACGGCAAATTCATGCTTGGATGCAATATCCGCTATCCAAAAGGCTACGATTACGATAATGGAAATAAATCGATGAGTACACAAGCCAAGCAATATGGGATTGAGTTTATCAAGCGTGAAAATTCACCGTATCATTATGTGTCTCCAAATGACCCACTGATCAAAGAGCTGCATGCAGCTTATGTCAAATATACAAACGACGATAAGACGCCGCTGTTGACAATTGGCGGTGGGACTTATGCTCGGGTTCTCAAAAAAGCAGTTGCTTTCGGGCCCAATTTCCCTGGCCAAGAGGATTTGGCACATCAACCGAATGAATATCTTTCAATCGAAGAAATGGTCAAGGCTGCCGCAATATACGCCGAGGCAATTGAAAGGTTGGCGGGGGCAAAGGTATAAATGCGACTAAGAAAAGTTAAGCATGCCGATAGTTTTTTGGAGGCAAATGCCGACAGAGTGATCCAAAATCCCGAAGCATGTCGCGGAAAATGGAAAGAAATGTTTCCCAATTGCGATGGCCCGATCCATTTAGAAATCGGTTGTGGGAAAGGGAAATTCATTACCGAAATGGCTATCAAACATCCGGACATTAACTTTATCGGTATTGAAAAATACGCTTCAGTGTTATTGCGGACTCTGGAAAAACTAATTCAGAAACCGCTTGACAACGTTTTGTTGATCCATGGTGACGCAGCTATGATCGATCTGTTTTTTGCCCCGCGTGAAATTCAAAGAATATACTTGAATTTTTCAGATCCTTGGCCAAAAAGCAGAAAAGCGAAATACCGGCTCACGTATGACTCTTTTCTGAGAAAGTATGCAGACCTATTGGAAAATGATGGGACAATTAAATTCAAGACCGACAATTTCGGATTCTTCGAATATTCCATGCTCAATTTCAATCACGATATGAATTACACGATCCAAGCTGTTAGTCTTGATCTTTCCAGAGAGAACATAGAGAATGTCAAGACAGAGTTCGAAGAGCGTTATTCAAGCCTTGGCCAAAGAATCTTTTATATCGAAGTCATCAATCAAAGGAGGAATTCATGAAACATTTTTACAGAGACTTGGTTGATTTACCCGGAGTATCGGGTCATGAGAAGTATGTTCGTGACTACGTCAAAGGACACCTGAAGCCGATCAGCGAAGAGATTTATCAGGATAAACTGGGATCGATATTCGGAGCTGTGAACGTCGACAAAAAAGGCCCGACAGTTATGATTGCCGGTCATATGGATGAAGTTGGCGCCATGGTTACGGGTATTACGGAGAAAGGAATGCTGAAACTGATTCCGATCGGATCGATAAATGCTCCCGTAGCCTTGTCGCAACATATGAACGTAATCATCGAAGATGGATCGAAAATTCCCGGAGTCATCGGCGCAAAACCTCCGCATTTACTGAGAGACAAGAAAGAAAAACAAGTCTCAAGTTTCGACGATTTCTTGCTTGACATCGGCGCGGACTCCAAGAAGCACGCTGAGGAGTTAGGCGCCAAAATCGGTCAACAGGTGGTTTTTGAAAATATCTATAGAGAAACTAAGGACGGCAAAAAGATCATTTCCAAAGCTTGGGATGACCGTTTTGGCACAGGTATGGCTCTAGACATTTTGGAAAGCGTAGATAAGGAAGAACTTCCTTGCAAACTGGTATGTGGTGCAAATGTCCAAGAAGAAGTGGGGCTTAGGGGCGCAAAGACGTCTTCTTACATGGTCAAACCAGATTTCTTTATTGCCGTTGACTGTTCGCCATGCACCGATACATTTGAAGATAGTGAAACCGGAGGTAAGCTCGGTAAAGGGTTCATGATCCGTTTTTATGATCCAAGATGCATCATGCATCAGGGCGTCAGAGAGTTCGTCGAAGCCGTTGCCAAGAAAAACAATATCCCCTTTCAATACTATAAATCACTGGGCGGCACCGATGCCGCAGAAGTTCAGTTATCCCGAGAAGGCGTCCTTGTTTGTACCATCGGTATGCCTTCGAGATACATCCATTCGACGACCTCGATGATTCACAAGGATGACTATGAAGCGGTTCGTAACGTCATTTTGGCCATGCTTAAGGAACTCGATTGGGCAAAAATTACTGAGATCAAAAATAACGTTTGATTTTAAAATAAAAATTCTTATGAGACCGCTAAAAGCGGCTTGGAAAGGAAAAGAAAATGAAAACAGAAACAAACACGAAAAGCAACACAGAAAAAACAAGGTCAATGACCATCTTGGCTATGTTCATAGCCATCATCCTCGTGATGACATTCGTACCATATCTTGGGTACATCCAGATTCCCAATTTTCCCTCGATCCTTCTGATTCACATTCCGGTATTGATCGGAGGCGTCATTCTTGGACGAAAAGCAGCTATTATTTTAGCGCTTGTGTTTGGCGTTGGATCATTGCTTAAGGCTTTATATAGCCCCGGGCTTGACTATTTGTTCATCTTCCCTTGGGTGTCGGTATTGCCACGAGTCTTATGGGGAATGATGATCTATGATGTCAGCCGCTTATTCCAGAAGCTGATTAGCCCAAGATTACTTGCACTATCTGTCAGTTTTGTGCTCTTGACCGTTATCCATACCTTGTTGGTCGTACCATTGCTCTTCAGCGCATTCCCATTGGCTTTCGGAGTCAACATCGCCGACAATGTTGGTAGTGCGAACCTTGATTGGATCAACACTGTCAACTCGCTTTCCGGATTTTTCGCAGTCCTTGGCGGGATCTTCACAACAAACGGAGTTATCGAAGCGGTTCTTGCCGGATCTGTTGGAGCGATTGTGGCCAACCGCGTCATGATCTCAAGAGAACAAGTTGCTGAATCAGATTAGGGGAGGAAAACTATGCTCGTTGTAGTCGACATTGGCAATTCATCAATTGCCATCGGTTTGTCAAAAGATCGTGAAAAGATCGACAAAGTCTATCGAATCAACACGGAAAAAACCAAATCAGCCGACGAATATGCCTTGATCCTGAACGGCATGATCAAGAGTCCTGAGCGCGTGATTATTTCATCCGTAGTGCCCGAACTCAACGAAGTATTTCGAGAATACTTCATAAAAGAACACAGTTTGACGCCACTGTTTCTCGGAAGCGGCGTCAAGACTGGAATCAAAATTTACGCCGACAATCCAAAAGAAGTCGGTTCCGATCTCATCGGCAATTGTATCGCTGCGACGCAAATCTACGATTCGACATGTTTGGTGATCGATCTTGGAACGGCTACCACTTTCACATACGTCGAAGACATGAACCTTCGCGGGGTCGTAATCACTCCTGGATTGACGACAAGCCGTAATGCCCTGATATCGAAGACATCACTCCTTCCTCAGGTTGACCTTGAAGCCCCTTCAAAACTTCTTGGAACCAATTCGAATGACGCTATCCGTTCTGGTCTTATCTACGGACACGCTTCAATGATTGAAGGATTGACAACGAGAATCAAGGAACAGGTTCATAGACCAGATCTTACAGTTGTATTGACCGGAGGGCATTCGCAGCTCATTTATCCTCATTGTGACATGAAGATCATCCATGATGAGACGCTGATTCTCAAAGGGCTTTTGTTGGTCGCAAAACTAAACGTGGAGCGCAAGATTTGAAGTAAGTCAAAATGCACGGGTAACTGTGCATTTTTCTTGTTTTTGTGGTAAAATATTGGCAAACAGCGGGGTGAATCCATGAAAAAACTGATACTTGTCGATGGCAACAACATCATGTTCCGTTCCTATTACGCGACAGCCGCCACAGGCAACTTGATGCAAAATTCCGAAGGAATGTTTACCAATGCCATATATGGTTTTGTTGGCGCTTTCCAGCAAATTATGAAAATGGATTTCACCCATATCTTGGTGGCGCTTGATGGAAAAGGGAAAACCTTCCGTCACGAGATGTATCCGGAATATAAGGGTACGCGCAAAGAAACGCCTCAAGAACTGGTGATGCAATTCCCATTGATGCGCGAATATCTGCAAGTTGCTGGAATACCCTTCAAAGAGTATGATCGGTACGAGGCGGACGATATCATCGGATATTCCGCAAAGCATTTTCAAACTGAGTTCGATGAGATTCTCATCATCAGCAACGATCACGATCTCATGCAACTGATTGACGGAAAGGTAAGTCAGTTGATTTCCAAAAGAGGATTTTCCGAGTACAACGTTTTTACTCCCGATACTGTGCTAAGCGAGATCGGGATCAAACCAGAACAAATGACCGATTTCAAAGGCTTGATTGGCGATGCTTCCGACAATATCCCTGGAGTACCAGGGGTCGGACCAAAAACCGCGGTCAAGCTGCTTGCGGATTACAATAATCTTGAGACCGTTCTCAACAACACAAAAGAACTGAAAGGAAAACTCAAGGAAAGGCTTGAAGAGTTTGCCGATCAGGCAAGATTCTCGAAACAACTGGCGACAATTGTCACTGAATTTGATAATGATCTGTCTGTTGA
>JAFGQT010000059.1 GCA_016935515.1 Bacilli bacterium | reverse complement strand
GGTTTGCTTGCCTGAAGAGCCATAGAGATGGATATAATGACCTGCATGACGTTCTATGGCCTTGACCAAGGCTTCTTTTGCCAAGCGTCCTACGAGCGGAAATTGTTCAGGAGTCGGAATTGGCAAATAGTCTTCAAGCATTTTCATTAGATCATCTTGCGAAATTTGCAGTTCCTTGGCCAGTTTGTCTGCATGGATGATGTCGATCAAATTGTCTTTGTTTATATATACGCCAAGATCGCCTTCGACAGTTCTTTTGGCTAGCGGTTCCGGATCGATCAGAATCTTGGAGACTTGTTTGTCGCCTTCACATACCGAATGCAAGTCTGTGGTTGCTCCGCCAATGTCGAACACGACGAGATCCCCGATTTCATTTCTCAGCGAAATCGCGGCTTCCATGACTGCGCCAGGAGTTGGGATTATCGAACCGGAAATCATTTTCCTGACCTTTTCCATGCCGGGAGCCTTGACAATGTGTTTTTCAAAAACGGCTTGGATGATTTTTCTGGCTGGTTCGGTTTGGAGAACGTCAATTCTTGGATAGACGTTATCGCAGAGAAACAAATACTCTGTTTGTGAATTGAGCGTAAAAATCGCTTCAATTTGGTCTCTGCATTGGATGTTCCCAGCGTATATCACGGGGATATTGAGCCTTAATTCAGCGATCTTGCGGGCGTTTTCGATCGCGGTCTTGGTTTCTCCGTGATCTACTCCGCCAGCTAGCATGATGATGTTCAGATTTGAAGCAATAACTTGCTTGATCTGAAAATCATCCAAAATTCCGGCAGTGATCAGTTTGAGATTGGCACCTGCCCCCAAAGCGGCTTCTTTGGCCGCTCTAGCCGTCATGTCGTAGACAAGGCCGTGGACGCTCATTTTCAAACCGCCTGCGGCACTGGAACTGGCGAACGTTTCTTTTGCTTCCAAAGTCTTGATGTTGAGTTTGTGCCGCAAATCAGCTATAGCATTTTCCAAGCCGATTGTCACATCGCCGTCCACTACTGTCGTGGGAGCCATTCCCTGACCAAGAAAGACCGGAGTTTCTGTGTTGATCCGGTCAAAGGCATTGATTACCGTCGTCGTGGAACCGATCTCCGCAACCAATACGTCAATTATCATTTTGACTTTTCCATTTTCTGATGGCGCTTGACAATGAAAGATGCTACATGATTGCCTTTTGTACCGCGGCCAAATCCTGCGTCAACACCTTGCTTCAGGGCTGTTTCGGAAATGACCTGGGTGCCACCGGCAATAATTATGAGATCATCGCGAACGCCACGTTCAATGGCGTAATCAACTGTCTTTTTCATGTTCTTGTAATGAATTTCATCATGGGAAATGATTGTGGACATCAATATCGCATTCGCGTCAGCTTCGATTGCCGCATCGACAAGTTTGGCAATCGGAACCGAAGTCCCGAGATAAGTGCATTTGATGCCATACTTCTCGATTCCACCGTGCTTGATGTCAAGTATTTCTCGCAAGCCAACGGAGTGTTCGTCTTGCCCGACGGTTCCGGCGACGATCGTCAGAGGATGCTTGGCGACATAGTCGCGGATCTCCTCATCTGACAATAAGTCCGGCTCTTCAGGGAGTTTGAGTTTGCTCGTGTCGATCGAGAAGTCGATACGTCCCTTCATCTGGATCCTTGTTCCCTCGCTGGGATGAAGAATTTCCCGATGAATGACCTCAGCTTCAAAAAGGTTCATCTTTTTGGCGATCTCAAGCGCTGCAGCTTCCGCATATTTCACGGATGCAGGCAACGTCAAATCGACAACCAATACTCCATCCGCAAGCCATTGCACTTCGGGCTTGACAAGAGAAGAATCTCTGTATTGAGCCGTTTCCTGCATTCTCTTGTTAACGTTGTCTTCTGGATCGAGCTCGTCGATGTATTGAATTTTTTGACGATCTTCAAAAGTTGATCCGCCAATCAATTTTGCCGGATTATCAGATGCTTCTAACCCATATTGGCCGATGTTATTGTATCCGAAGTGAGCCGGGACCGGAGCGAAATAATCTGGGTCGCGCTCGTATACGGTGTTGTTCCCGACGCCGCCATTTTGTTGGCGCCTTATGCCGTCACCGTTTCTTTCCGGATAGATTCCGGAGTCAATGAAGAATCCTTTTTCGACGGCAGAGAAATAGCCTCCGGAATCAAGGAGTTCTTCAAAGAAAAGAATCGCTCTTTCTTTCAATTCGCGGACCTTTGCGGGAAGCATTCCCGATTTCTTGATTTCGACCATTTCCAACAATCCGTCCATTCCGATCAAAGCTTGTTTGGCGGTATCGCAAGCTTCAACGTTATACATGTGCCAAGGTACATTTCTGCCTTCGTCGGGTGTGATCGTGGACTGTATGTCAGCTGATGTTAGTTTTGATATCATCATGTTTAAAACATGGGTGACGGTAGCTTCCCTAGTCGATGACTCCATGTACTTGGTGTTCATTTGGGCTCTGAATCGATAACCTTCGAAAAAGTCTCTCAATGCGACTGCATAAGGCAAATTGATTTTCAGGTCCGGTGCTGGAGCGGCTGTTGGCGGAACGGTTGACAATGCGATGTTTTCTCGTTTCATTCCGGATTTTTCGGAGAACAATGAGTTTATCGCGTGCTGCACCATCAGTTCAGGCATGACTTTCCAAGCGACCATCGCGGTTGCATTGGCATTGTGTGCGCCATCTATTTGCAAGATTTCCGCCCAAGCCATGATTTTTTTTGACTCGGCTGCGTCGACAAACGAGCGAACCATGTTTATGTTTCGATATAGTACGTTATATTGAGGGTCTTGGTGTGCGCCGTTGACGCCTTCTTCGGCAAACATAACGGCAATGTCTGGACCAGCGACTCCTGATACGTATGAATGATAATTGATCGGTCTTCCGACTTCATCTTCGATGATGTCCAAGGCTTTTCGCTGTGCCCGGATTTGTTTTCGCGAAATCGGAACACCGCCCACACCTTGAGGGGTGCCTTCAATCAATCCTTCATAATGCGATTGGCCTGCCGTACGGATGACCATGATGTGATCGGCTCCATGCCAAGCTGCCATCCGCATTCTGCGGATGTCGTCTTCGAATTTTCCAGAAGCGATCTCCGTGGTTATCACCTGTATTGGTTGCGGATCGATGTTTCCAAAATACTTTGCTGCCGGAAGAGGAACGCTGTTTGCCAAAGTCTTTGAAGTATCAGAATAAGTGTTCCCCGCAAGTTGTTGGCCAGGAACAGCTTGTCTCCATGTCCAGCCTCTGCGTCTAGGCGCGTATTTATCGAGATCGTTAAAAATGGCATCTAAGGAGAGTTTTTCGTTTGGCTTGATCATTTTCTCACCTCAAAACTGGCTTGAATTTCATCCCAGCCTTCACCATTCATCAGCGTTAATCCGGCATTGCGAATTGATAGATCAGTCAGCTTTGCGTATTTGTAGACTACGTGACCTGCGCCTTTGCCGATCAAGTGGTGCTGGATCGTCTTTTCGACTATGGCGCCGGCTTCCAAACTGGAAAATCCCATACGCAAAAGCACGGATCTCTCAATTGCCGGAGTGGTGTGAGTCTTGGCAAGTTCGATCAATGGTGAGACAGTCTTATCGGCAAGGCTCCAAAAATATGCTTTCAGTTCATTATCGGTCAACTTTTCTAGATGCTTGCGTCGTGAAGCAAAATCATCTGGACGAATCTGTGTCTGACTCATAGTTGTTCCTCCTGTCGAATATTGAATTCATCTAGTAATCTTCGAATATAATCGTGCGACGAATTGGTTTCTTTGATAAGGTAATCGATGTCTGCCTCAGAAATGCTTTCCACGCCTTTCAATACGTTCCGAAGATAGGATTCGCGAAGATAGTCGAGTTGTATGTCCTCGACAAACAAGTCGTCTACGGATCGCGGAAGGATGATGGATTTTCCGGGAACTTCGAGATGCGGATCACCGAACTCAACGAGGATTCCATTTTTCTTGGCGAAATCGAGTTGAGCCTGGTGGTGTTTTCCGGCGCTGGTGTATTCGGTCTCCTGAACAACGATGATTTGATCTGATTTCATCTCTCTCGCAATCGCAATAGCAGCAGCGAGAGAAGTGTTTCCTGCCGGTCCTCGCTCGATGCCTTCGAGCGCTGTCAAGGCTTCGGTTACAAAAAAGACTTGACCTTGATTGACCGTGACATAGCGGTCCATGTAACGCAACGGCCTAGCTGCAGAACGGGGAACATCGCTTCTGTCTGGGTTAGTTACAAACGGGATGCCGAATCCCGTGTGTCCCGTGGTGAAGCTTTTACGGTTGAAGTCATTGTCGCTTGCCATATGGAGTCCCTTGAGGTTGACGCTTGCGGCAATGATCTGGACTTTATTATCCGTAGCTTTTCTGATGCCTCTAGTTGTGCCGGTAAGGTTTCCTCCGCCCGCATTGGTGATGATTACTGCGTCGGGAGTTTTTCCGGTAACTTTCAAACAATCGGTGATTATTTCCTTACCAAGAGTTTCAATGCCAAGAACACTATACGGCGAATATAGCGATGCGTTGAAATAGCCTGTTTCTTTGAGCAGCAACAAAAAGGTATAGAAAAGCTCTGGCCCAACGGTGAGTTGGATGACTTCCGCACCATATGCTTCGCAAGCCCGAGCCTTTTCGATTATTTCCGGCTGACCGACTCCACGCGAGTCGTAGCATTCTTGAACGATGATGCATTTTAGACCGTATTTTGCGGCTTGAGAAGCTACGGCAGCACCATAGTTTCCTGATGTAGCGGCGATTACGCCCTTATAGCCTTGTTTTTTTGCTTGGTAACAAGAAATGGAAGCTCTTCTGGCTTTGAAACTGCCAGAATCATTGAGCGCTTCATCTTTGATGAAAATTCTCGCGCCATATCCTTTTGGCGAGTGTTTTCTAGCCAAAGCGCTGATATTTTTCAATTCTTTGAGCGGAGTGTTTCCGACTCCGCTTTCCGATTGGATCTTCTCTATGTCTTCAATTTTGTATCCTGTGTCCGCAAGCATCTTCTCATAATCGAACGCGATTTTGCCAATTTTATATTGATCATAATCGATACCTACGGAAGCTTTCATGATTTCGTTTTTCTGTTCGAGCAAATTAGAATAGGAAATGGATTGATCGCTCATTGTTCATCACTTCCAAACAAGTCGGATTTGACAATCCGATCGATCTCCAGGATTTCGGGAACGAAGTCGCCGTATGTGTGTTTGTAAGTCGGTTCAACAGCTACCATTTCTCCACAGACGATTCTGCCAGTGACAGTTTTTATTCTGGCTGTTTCTCCGAGTAAACAATCTGCCAATAACCAGCCTTTTACCCACATTTCTAATGGGACCGCTCTTGTATCTTGCGGCAATGTTGTTGGCCTTTCTTCAGGAGATAAGATTATTTTGTGGATTTGAACCCATGTGCCTTTCTTTGCCATTCCGTATTCACTCCGTTTCGATCAGTTTTCGCATGTCTCCGATTATTGCCCGGGGAACCGGGAGATCGATCATGGTTTTTAGTCCAGGACGGGCATTGATGACATGAGGAATCATGTTCACACAGATCGCAATGGTTCCCAAACCGCCTTCGATCTCTGGAGTGATCGCCATGTTTACTTCCGGAGAACCGGATATTCTGATGTAATCGCCTGTTTTTACGCCTCCAAGTTGAGGCTCGATTTGTTGGGGGTGATGCAAGTTTATATCGATATTGTTTTCAAGTTTTGCTTGGGCTTTCATATTGACGCCACAGACGTCGTCTTTTGCGGCAAAACCGTATTTTGAACTACGATCGACTTCTGTGATGATCGGTGCCATGGTTTGGTGGAAACTTTCCATGTCAAGGCCGATGGCATCAGCGATCATCATCGCCGATTCCTTGAAGCCTACGTGTCCGGCAATAGTCTTGTTCTCAAGCTTGTTCATGAACTCAGCTTGGGAAAGACCGACGCCTTGTTCCTCCATGACGGTTTTGCCAAACGGAGAAAGACTGTTGATTCGGGAAATGTCAAATTTGGTGAGATCAGTCATCACACCGCTTAAGACAATTGCCAACAAGTCCATCATCATTCCCGGATTTACTCCGGTGCCCAAAACGGTTACCTTGTTTTGCTTGGCAATTTGATCGATCGCTTCAGCCAATTCAGGTTGGTTTGCTTTTGGATAGGCCATCTCTTCAGCCGTCGATATTACATGACAACCATGTTCTATGATCAATTTGATTTTGGGAAAGGCTGATTTTGTGAACGAATCGGTGGCGAGAAGAACGATCTCTGGCTTGGCGGTTTCCAGCATCGACATGATATCTTTCTGAATGATCACGTCATGATCATAAGGGTTGTTTAGATTCAAAAGCGAGAAAATGCTTTTCCCAACATATCCATCATAGTTGTCGCAAACACCGCAAAGATCAGTTCCTTGTTTGTGAAGAATCATTGTTGCCATTCCTGAACCCATGGCTCCGAAGCCCCAAATGGCTATTTTTATTTTTTCTTGTCTCATGTGGTCCTCCTAACGCTTGATCATCGTTCCGGCTTTGCCTTCCACAGCAAGAGCTGCGTCTTCCAAAGCGGCAATTATCGCTACGCGATGATCGCTGTGGTTGACGAATGCCAATGCCGCTTCGACTTTTGGCAGCATGCTGCCCTTGTGAAAATGGCCTTCGGCAATGTATCTGGTCAATTCATCGGCTTTTATGGTATCGATGGATCTTTCTTCCGGCTTATTGAAATCGATTTTTATGCGATCTACAGCAGTCAGAATTATCAACATGTCCGCATCTAGCAATTCAGCTAGTTTTGCGCTGGCGAAATCCTTGTCAATTACCGCAGGAACACCCTCGAAACGGTTGCCATTTTTGATTACCGGGATGCCACCGCCACCGACAGTGATAACGACATGATTGTTCTCGACCAAAGTCTTGATGATATCAATTTCCACGATATCGATCGGTTTTGGGCTTGGAACCACGCGCCTATATCCACGATTGGCATCCTCTTTCATGATATAGCCCGTCTTTTCAGCGATTCTTGTGGCTTCATCCTTTGAATAAAATGCTCCGATTGGCTTGGATGGGTTTTGGAAAGCCTGATCATCTTTCGCAACTTCAACTTGGGTGATTATTGTCGCAACATGAACATTCATGTTCTGACGTTTGAGTTCGGTTTGCAGGGCGTTTTGAAGATGATAGCCGATATAGCCTTGACTCATTGCCCCACATTCT
>JAFGQT010000058.1 GCA_016935515.1 Bacilli bacterium | reverse complement strand
GCAGGTCCGGGAACCATGGGACTCGGTTACATCGAAAAGTAGGTCGGAAAAATGCAGAATGCGAAAGCCATGATCAATGAACTCCTGGTCGAGATTTTCAACCGGATTCTGACGATTGAAGGTGAAGCATTGAAAAATCAAGGCGTGAGGCTCTCGATGAGCGAAGTGCACGTCTTGGAGGCAATCGACAACCTTGAAGAACCTTCAATGTCAAACATATCCCAGAAATTGGGAATTACCGCAGGCTCACTGTCAGTTTCGATCAACACGCTGTTTCAAAAAGGCTATGTTCGTCGCTACACAGACATCGAGGACAGGCGCAAAGTCCTGATCGCACTTGAAGAAAAGGCTCAAGAAGTCCTAAAGACACATGAGCAGTTCCACCATGAGATGATTGATGCTATCTTTGTGGATTTGAAGATCGAAGAAGATGAAGTCTTGGTTCAATCCCTCAAAAAAGTATCGGATTATTTCAAAAACTATCCCGCAAAATAAAAAGTGGCTTTCGAGCCACTTTTTCTAACTATTCAGCTATGATGCAGTCAACTGGGCAATTAACTTCGCAGACGCCGCAGTCAATGCACTGTTCAGGATCAATCACATAGATGTCACCAGCGGTGATGCAGTCAACCGGGCAGTTTTCTTTGCAAGTGCCGCAAGCGATACATGTGTCCAAGATTCTTCTTGGCATGCTCTTACCTCCTTGGATTGTTGATGAGTTTCCTTAATAATTATTGTAACAACACCAAGAAGGTTTGTAAAGGTTAATTTTTGTTTTTATCGAGGAGCGATCTGGAAAAAATTGTTTCCATCAAAACCGATTTCGCTTGTCTATTCTTTCGCTTTCTGTTAAAATAGATTCCGACAAAAGGAGTGATATTTATGCTTATCATGGCATTGTGGTTGGATATTACGTTGCCAATCGTCACGCTTCTGATAGGGCTTGTGGTTGGGTTTTTCCTGGCAAAGAAATATTTCAAAAGTTATTTGGAAAAGAATCCACCGATCAACGAGCAAATGGTTCGGGCGATGATGTCGCAAATGGGAAGAACTCCCTCGGAAAAGCAAGTCAGACAAGTAATGGCTTCGATGAAGCAATCCAAGTAGAAAAAAAAGACACTTCATTCGGAAGTGTCTTTTGTTTTAGCTTTTTTGCTTTTGCGTTTCTCTTGCCAGCGGTCGTAAAAGTCGAAAAGGTGAACCCGATTCTCTGTTCCTTGTCGCAGGCGTTCATAGTTGGCACTGTGTTTTATGATTATCAACAACACCGCAAGCAACGTGACGATAACCAAGGGGAGATCCGGAGTGACGGCCAAATGGAAGACGATCGTAACGATCAATGCCGAAATCGATGCGGCGACTGAAGCTACAGAAGCGTATCTGAAGATAAATTCCACAATCAGGAAAATCGGAACGACAATCAATGCGATTATCGGATTGTAGACCATCAAAAGCCCCAATGAAGAAGCCACACCCTTACCGCCACGGAAAGCGAACCAGACGGGATAGATATGACCGATGACAGAAGCAAAACCGTAGATCAGGGGATTGAACATTTCTGTGTCGGCGAAAACATCTGTGTATTTGATTAGAAACACCATGAGTCCGCTCTTGAAAGTGTCAAGGATAAGGACTGCAGTTCCAATTGCTCTTCCGAGGACGCGATAGGCATTCGTGGTACCGAGATTTCCGCTGCCTTTGGTGCGCAAATCTTCTTTTTTGAACCATTTGCCAAGGATATATGAGAAGGGAATTGACCCAATGAAATAGGCGATTAGGATAAACCAGTATTTTTCCATTCATTACCTCCGTAATCTTCACAATTATACCATGATTTCTGGAAAAATAAAGGCAAAAATCGCCAAAATTTGGTATAATGAATTATATAGCAAAGGGGCGAAACAGATGAAAAGTCCGATTACTGAAGCATACACCGCCCAGTCGATTCAAATTCTCGAAGGATTGGAAGCTGTCAGGAAGCGACCTGGCATGTACGTCGGTTCCACAGACCAAAGGGGGCTTCACCACCTGGTCTGGGAAATAATCGATAATTCAATCGACGAGGTACTCGCTGGTTTTGGTCAGAATATCAAGGTGGTTGTCCGCGAGGACAACTCTGTTTTGGTTGTCGACGATGGCAGAGGCATGCCGGTCGATCAGCATGTATCGGGAGTTTCCGGAGTCGAAGTCATATTCACCAAACTGCACGCCGGAGGCAAATTCGGCGCTACAGGTGTCTATAAAGTATCGGGAGGCTTGCATGGTGTTGGTGCATCAGTTGTCAATGCGCTGTCCGAGTTTCTCGAAGTGACCGTTCATCGTGACGGGAAGATGTACAAAATGCGCTTCGAAAACGGTGGGCACAAGGTACAAGAACTTCACCCGGTAGGCGACACGAAGAAGACCGGAACAGAGATCTGGTTCAAACCTGACCCGACCATTTTTTCAACGACGCTGTTTAATTTTCAGACGCTAGAGGAGAGAATTCGCGAGAGCGCTTTTCTGATCAAGGGTTTAAGAATGCAACTTGTTGATGAAAGGTCAAGACAGAAAGAAACGTACTGTTATGAAGATGGAATCAAAGCTTATGTCGATTTGATCAATGCCCAGAAAACACCACTGAACGCTACAGCTTATTTTGAAGGCAAAGCCGGTGAAATCGAAGTTGAAGTCGCATTCCAATTTTCCAATGCCTACTCGGAAAACCTGATCAGTTTCGTCAACAATGTCCGCACAAAGGACGGAGGCACTCATGAAACGGGATTCAAGTCCGCTTTCACGAAAGTCTTCAACGACTATGCGCGCAAAATTGGCCTATTGAAAGAAAAAGACTTGCCGCTTGAAGGCGCAGACATCCGCGAAGGATTGACTGTCATCGTCTCGGTCCGCATCCCGGAAAACCTGCTGCAGTTCGAAGGCCAGACGAAGAATAAGCTCGGGACTCCCGAAGCTAGGCCTTCGGTGGAAAATGTGGTCGGCGAACAAATGCTGACGTTTTTGACGGAAAGTCCCCAAATAGCTTCCGTACTGGTTGAAAAAGCTTTAAACGCCAGAAATGCCCGTGAAGCGGCCAGAAAAGCCAGAGAAGACGCGAGACTGGTCAAGAAAGTCGCCAAGCAAGAAACTATCCTTTCTGGTAAATTGTCTCCTGCAACATCGAAAAATCCGAAAATCAACGAGTTGTTTTTAGTCGAAGGCGACTCTGCCGGCGGTTCCGCCAAACAAGGAAGAAACCGCCTTTTTCAGGCTATCTTGCCTCTCAGAGGCAAGGTCATTAACTCCGAAAAACAAAGAATGGAAGACGTGCTCAAAAACGAGGAGATCTCGACGATCATTTCCACGATCGGTGCCGGTCTCGGCAGCGACTTCCAAGTCCATAAATCGAATTACAACAAAGTTATCATCATGACCGACGCCGATACCGACGGCGCCCATATTCAAGTGCTCTTGATAACCTTTTTCTTTCGCTACATGCGTCCGCTCGTAGAGGCGGGCAAACTTTACATTGCCTTGCCACCGCTTTACAAAATTACCAAGACGGGCAAAAAGGAAGAAATCGCATACGCTTGGGACGAAGCACAACGCGAAGAAATCACCAAGCGCTTTAAAACTTACACAATCCAGCGCTATAAAGGTTTGGGCGAAATGAACGCCCAGCAACTTTGGGATACGACAATGAATCCGGAAACGCGCACCTTGGTTCAGGTAACGATCGAAGATCTGGCCGATGCCGAGCAAAGAATATCCGTACTTATGGGCGACAAGGTCGAGCCACGCAAAGAATGGATCGACACATTCGTCTCCTTTGAGAGCGAGGATAATTTCCGGATTAGGGAGGAAGACTGATGGCTAAATCACTCAAGACCAAATTGGATGTCTTCCTTGACGAGAAAATCCAGAAGGAAAATCTGGAAACTATCGTCGGTGATCGCTTCGGCAAATACTCAAAATATATCATTCAGGATCGAGCTCTTCCCGATGTTCGCGATGGACTGAAACCGGTTCAACGCCGAATTCTCTATGCCATGCAACAACTCGGGATGTATTCCGATAAACCGTACAAGAAATCGGCGCGTATCGTCGGTGAGGTCATTGGTAAGTATCACCCACACGGCGACCAATCGGTTTACGATGCGATGGTCCGGATGAGCCAGACCTGGAAAATGGGTGCACTTTTGATCGACATGCACGGAAACAATGGCTCGATCGACAACGATCCTGCAGCAGCCATGCGTTATACAGAAGCTAGACTCACACCGTTCGCAGAAATGCTCTTGAAAGACATCGATAAAAAAACGGTTTACTTCGTTCCTAATTTCGACGATGAGGAATATGAACCTGTTGTCTTGCCGGCTAAATTTCCTAATCTGCTCGTCAATGGAGCAATGGGTATGGCTACCGGCTATGCCACCAACATCCCGCCGCACAACTTGAATGAAGTCATCGAGGCGGTCATCTATAAACTTGACCACCCGTATGCGACGGTTGCGGAGTTGATGACGATCATCAAAGGTCCGGATTTTCCGACCAAAGCGATTGTCGAAGGCACCGATGAGATCGAAAAAGCTTTTCAAACCGGCAAAGGACGGATCATCATCCGTTCCAAAGTCGAAGTGAAAGACACAGCTCTGATAATCACTGAAATCCCCTATGAAGTCAATAAATCCGAACTTGTCCGCAAGATAGATGATATCCGCCAAAAGAAAAAAATCGATGGCATCGTAGAAGTTCGGGACGAGTCAGATCGTGAAGGCCTAAGGGTCGTCGTCGACGTCAAAAAGGAAATGTCATCTGAGGTCATCCTTGCTTACTTGATGAAAAATACCGAGTTGAGCGTAGCCTATAATTATAACATGGTAGCGATCGACAACAAGAGCCCCAAACAAATGGGGATTTCCGAGATTCTCGACAGCTATATCCAGCACCAAAAGGAAGTTGTGCGCAATCGCTCGAATTTTGAATTATTCCGCGCTGAGAGACGAAAACACATCGTCGAAGGCTTTTTGAAGATGGTTGACATATTGGATGAAGTCATCGCCTTGATCCGAAAGTCTTTCGGAAAGAAAGACGCGATGACAAAACTCATGGAAGCCTTTGCCTTCACCGAGATGCAAGCTGACGCGATCGTAAGCCTTCAACTCTATCGTTTGTCCTCAACCGACGTCGAGGAGATGCAGAAGGAAGCAAATGAGCTTGAACGCCAAATCAGCGGACTCAACCGGATTTTGAAGAATGAAACCGAACTTGAAAAAGTCATCAAGAATGAAGCCAGGGAGCTGAATGAAAAATACCCGACACCCAGACGAAGTCAAATCCGCGACGAAATCAAGAAAGTGGAAATCGACGAACAAGACCTGATTGAACACGAAAACGTGATTGTCGCCTTGACGCGTGACGGGTATATCAAGCGTTCATCGCTCAAATCATATCAGGCGACAAACGGTTTGCCGGGTCTAAAACAAGGTGACCAAGTTCTCAAACAACAAATCATCAATACTAAAGACACCTTGCTCGTTTTTACCAATCTCGGCAATTACATCAACATTCCCGTCTTTAAACTGCCAGACGTGAAATGGCGCGACAACGGTGAGTACATCGGCATGTTCGCCCAACTTATGGATCAGGAAGTAGTCATCGACTATATCGTGATTGATGATTTCGAAGCCGAGAAGACGATATTGTTGGCGACTGAAGAAGGTCAGATTAAGCAAGTCAATCTGAATGAATTCCAACAAGTTCGTCTCAGCAAAACCTACAATGCAATCTTTGCTTCAAAGATCAACCAACTAGTTAGTTGCGATCTCAAGGAAGGTTACGACACCGACATAGTCATGGCGACCGAGAATGGATATGTCGTCAAATATCATGAAACAGAAGTGCCGATCCAAAGTCTTCAAGCAAAAGGCGTCAAGGGCATCAACCTTCGCGATGACATTTTGATCGGAGCGAAATTCGCTTCCTCCATCAACAAAGATGAGGTATTGTTGTTGACAAATCGTGGCGCTCTGAAACGGGAATTCAGTTTGAATATCGACCGTAGCCGCAGACCGGCAAAGGGCAAGATGTACTTGAAAAACGTCAAAACCAATCCCTACCAGTTCGTAGCCCTCGAGGCCGAAAATATTTTCCGCCTCAAGGATTACTGTACGCTCAGAATTTCTGCCGACGAAAGACAAATGGTGATTCGGGCAGCCGAACTGAAACCTGACCGTTACGAACATGGCATTCCTTATTTAGAAAAGGATGAGGTTCCGATGAACTTGATGCTCGAGATCAATACCCCTCAGGAAGCTAGGCAGACACTATACAAACTTGCTTCGGACATCGAATCCGGAATCATGGAACCGGAAACTGAAGTGGATGACGATGACATGATGCTCGAACTGGAAAAAATCATCGCCACCGCCGAACCAGAGGAAAAAGAAGAAGACGATGAGAAGATCATCCAACAAACTTTGTTTTAACAATCAGCTCAATACCAAGGAGAAAATAGACAAATGAAAAAAATTATTGCCGTTTTGGCAATCATCATGACCGTGACATTCTTTGTCGGTTGTCAAGCAGACACGACAACCACGACGACTGCACCGATTGTCACCGTCGATACCGACAACTTCATCGACATAGCGACTGTAGCACAACTGCAAGCGATCGAGTTGAACAAATCGTACCGCTTGACTGCGGATCTTGATCTTTCGGGAATAGAATGGGTGCCGCTTGGAACTTATGACGAACCTTATCTCGGGATATTTGACGGGAACAATCACGTCATCAGCAACATGCAGATAACCAATCGCAACGGTCTGTTCAACGGGTTGTTCGCCCATGTTGCTGGAACAGTCAAGGATCTTGAGATCAAGGACTTCACGATCGATTACACCGCACCATACCTGACTTATGCAGGCGGACTAAGCGGTTATCTGTCCGGTGATCTAGACAATGTTAGAGTATCGGGATCGATTCACGTGAACAATACCAAAAGCAATACTTTCGTCGGATTGATGTCCGGCTTGGTTACAGCCAAAATCACCCAGACAATGACTGCGGATCAGTTCGTGGCCAATACTGTTACCAACGTCTATGCGACTGGATCGATCGACGTCAACACGAAGAATTTCTTGTTTGTCGGCGGCCTTTTCGGCAAGATCTACAATACGGAGCTTACTGGTGCCGTCGTTGATGCCGATATCGTCGCAGTATCGCAAAATTACAGAGTATACGCTGGTGGACTTACCGGACACCATTACGGTGGTATCCTCGTAGGATTTGACGATTATGTCGATTCAACCGACATTCCTGTCGAAAACAACTTTGCGAGTGGCTCGATTACGGTTACTTCACAAGGAACCCACGCCTCAATCGGCGGGTTGATCGGTTACTCACAATATAGCATTCTTAATGACAACATTGCTTTCGTCGACATTGACTATACCGGAAAGAACATCTACGCGAGTCCTTTCATCGGCGAAGCCTGGAATACTGTCGTTAATGGCGCAATTGCATCAAGTGCAATCAGCGTCGACATCAACGATTCTGAAGGTGTGGCCAAGATCTCTAGCCTTTGTGGCATCAAGAATCCCGAAACCGATTTGAGCAATCATTACTACCTTGTCGATACCGATCAAACTTTGGACTCGGCCGTAGGTACACTTGCGAGCACAGCCAATCTAGCCGATCCAGCTTGGTACACTGGTAAGCTTGACTGGGATGAGACTGGGATTACTTTAGTTGATATCGCCGCTTATCATCAGGATTAGGTTCTGACACAATAAAAAAGACGGCCGCAAGCCGTTTTTCTTATGTTCATATTCAAAATGCTTTTCAATGAATATGTTTATTCGTTTTATTTGCGTTAATTTCTCGATAAATATATCAATGATTGCACATAGAGTGTATAATATTTACGGGTGATATATATGAACTGCCTGACAAACATTTCCCGAACACCGATTCCCAATGACGTCTTCATCGCCAGCCTCAAACTCTATTACCAAATGGGGCGAAATGATGAATATGACGAGTTGTTTAGCGACAATCTCGATTACATCCGCCAACAGATGGCAAGCGAGGAAGCGACGGCCTTTTTTAGGCTTTTCTTTGCGGATCATAAACTTCCGGAATCACGACTGAGAAGTCTCCAACTAGAGTCTACTGTCGCCCGGACCAAAGCCGAAATTCTTTTCAAGAACATCCATAAGGTTTTCCAGATGATCCATAACCCAAAAGCCGAGCCGTTCCATCTCAACGTTACCGAAATCAATGACTTGGTAAAACTGATGTTTCGCAATGTCCTTCCCCAAGAAAAGCTGCAATACCGCAAGCTCGAAAGCAAGAAACATCAACTTATCGCCAGTGACAGCATCTCCTTGAGGGAACAACTCGAACAATTGATCGCGAAACTGACTGAAATCAAGAAAACCGGTCTTTATGAGCCGTTGTTTCTTGAACTCAACTTCTTGGTTGATTTTACGCAGATGGAAGTCTACAAATTCAACGAAAACCACATCGTCGGCTTGTTGGTGTTCTATATCATGGTCATGCAGGAAAAAGTCATCGCGAGCCGCTACGTATCCTTCTTCAACAAGCTTTTCATGAACAAGGAGGAATTTCTTGCCGTGCTCGACAAAAGCCGGTTCGGTTGGTCCGAAGGCTTTGCGGAAATCATGCCATTGCATCGCTTCATGCTTAGGATCTATCATGAACTTTATTTGGAACTTCAAGAGTATGCCCGCGATTATGAGTACGAGTCCAAACTCGAGATTTCCAAGTCTGATTACATCGAGAACACGATCGACAAACTTCCGGAAGTGTTCCAAAAGGAAGACATCCGGATCAAGCATCCCTTCATCTCCGATTCAACGATCAATCGGACGCTCAAAAGGATGCAGGAAGAAAACAAGATCCGTCCGCTTGGCAAAGGTCGCAGCGCAAAATGGATCAAACTATACCGGAAAGAAACCGGAAAATACAAAGTCCAGCAGCTAAATCTGGATTTGGGAGAGGAAAACTGATGAACAAGACGGAATGGATTATCAAAAACGCACTCAAAGAAGACATGCCTAAAGGCGACGTTTCCACGGACAGCTTGTTTGGCGACGAGACGACGACAGCCAACTTCATCGCCAAGGAAGCCGGAATCATCTCCGGAATGTCGATATGCCGGCAAGTTTTCCAAATGATTGACCCGACAGTTGGATTCATGATTCATCGAGGCGACTCTGAATCTGTCGAAGTGAACACGGTGATCGCAACGGTGAAGGGAAGAACAGCTTCGATATTGAAAGGCGAACGTTTAGCGCTCAATATTTTACAGCGGATGTCCGGCGTCGCAACGCTGACTAACAAATTTGTCACCGCCATTGCCGGTAGCAAAGCCAAAATTTACGATACAAGAAAAACCACGCCGAATCTTCGCGTTTTAGAAAAGCGAGCCGTTCTTGATGGTGGCGGCAGAAATCACCGAATGAACCTCTCGGATATGGTGATGTTGAAAGACAATCATATCAAGGCAGTTGGATCGATCAGTGAGGCCGTAGCCAAGGTCAGAGCGAAACATGGTAAGAAGTATAAAATCGAAGTTGAAGTCGAAACACTCGAGATGTTTGTCGAAGCACTCGAAACGGACTGCGACATTATCATGCTAGATAACATGAATCTTGAAAATATGAAAAAATGCGTTGAAACCAACGCAGGTAGAAAACGACTTGAGGCAAGCGGAAACATGACGCTCGAACGTGTCAGAGACGTCGCTTTGACCGGAGTTGACATGATCAGCGTCGGCATGATCACGCATTCGTACAAATCCTTGGATATTTCCCTAAAATTCTGAGTATTTTCCGCTTCCGCCTATGCAAACAAATGCATAATCTGTATAATATTCAAATAAGAAATGAGTGATTTAAGTTGTTGGATGCCAAATATGTATGGAACGTAAAAGCGAACGGAATCGTATCTGATTCCGAAATATACAAGGTCATTCTTGCCAACCGCGGCATCGACGACGGAGAGAAATTTTTCTCAATGGGAGAAGAATCACTGCACGACCCATATCTGATCGAGGGAATGGAGCGAGCGGTATCCAGAGTCATCAAGGCAATATCCGCCAATGAGAAGATCCTGATCTATGGCGATTACGATTGCGACGGCATCTCCGCCATCACTGTAATGGTTAGGGCGTTGTCGCGATTAAACGCTAATGTCGGCTACGACTTGCCTGACCGTTTCCAAGACGGATATGGTTTGAACATGAAAGCCGTCGACAAGATCATCAAAAACAAGGTGAATCTCGTGATCACCGTCGACAACGGCATAACCTGCGTCGAGGAAGTTGCGGCCCTTAAAGCCGCAGGGATCGACACGATCATAACCGACCATCATGAAGGCAAGGAAGTTCTACCTGATGCTTATCAGATCCTCCATGCCAAACTCTCTAGCAATTACCCTTTCCGGGAGATCGCCGGCGTGATGATCGCCTACAAGTTTGCTTCGGCCATCGCCAATGACAAACTGACCGATCTCTATGATTTGGTGATGATCGGCACGATAGCCGACTTGATGCCTTTGGAAGACGAGAATCAGGCCATGGTAAATCTGGGATTAAAGCAGTTGAAACACACCAAGATACCCGGGCTGCGAAAACTTGTAGAGTTTTCTCACTTAGACATAATCAATGAAACCGCGATCGCTTTCAAGATCGCACCCAAGATAAACAGCTCCGGTCGCATGGGACGTGCTTTGCAGGCAGTCAGGTTGCTTGTGACCGACTCTGAGCGGGAAGTCAACGAACTCATCCTTCAGATCGAGGAAAATCACGCCAGTCGCAAAGATTTGACAGAGTCTGCGGTGAAACTCTGCGAACTGCTTGTCGATCCGCAAGACGAAGTTCTCGTCATTGCTTCGAAGGATCTTCATGAGGGCGTAATCGGTATCTGTGCCCAGAAACTAGCGGAGAAATATCAGAAAACTACCGTTGTCATCACCATCGATGAAGCTGGGGTCGGCAAAGGCTCTGCCCGTGCGTTTGGGGATGAGAACATCTTGGAAATGCTTGAGAACAACCGGGATTTGTTGATCCGCTTCGGCGGCCATCAACAAGCAGCCGGATTACAGATAGCTGAACCAGACATCGAGAAACTGCGGAAAAACATGAACTTGGTTTCCAATCGCCAGGAAGCCCCGATATTACAGGTCGACATGCAAGTTAGAATCAATGAAGTACGTATCGAGACTGTGAAAAAACTTCAGGATCTCTCGTTCTTCACCGCAACTTTCCTGTTCGCAGAACTTGAAATCGTGAAGAAGCAGTTGTTGAACAACAAACATGTCAAACTCACAGTCGCTTCTGAAGGAAAGACATTCGATGTTCTAGCCTTCAACAACACCGAATACTATTATTCGCTCGAAATTGGCGATCTCATCGATGTCGTCGGTGGCATGAATCTCAACACCTGGAAATCGAGGATCAGTCTCCAAGT
>JAFGQT010000057.1 GCA_016935515.1 Bacilli bacterium | reverse complement strand
GATGTCAACGGCTATGTTTACGATTCGAACGGCATCGACCTCGACATCGTGAAGATGCTGACACAAGATGCACCGGAATTTTCTACTAAGTATCTGGAATACCGTTCTAACGCTGTTTATAACGAGAATCCGACAGAGATCTGGAAGCTTCCTTGTGATATCGCACTTCCTTGCGCTACTCAGAACGAGCTGCCGCTTGAAGGCGCAAAAGCATTGGTCGAGAACGGTTGTTTCTTAGTTGCTGAAGGCGCGAATATGCCAACGACACTCGATGCGACAAAATACTTGCAACACGCGGACATCCTGTTTGCGCCTGGAAAAGCCGCAAACGCCGGCGGCGTTGCGGTTTCGGGTCTGGAAATGAGTCAAAACGCGATGCATTATCCTTGGACTTATTCTGAAGTCGATGAAAAACTCGAGATCATCATGTCCGACATTTTCAAGAAAGCTTATTCCGAAGCCAGAAAATATACCGATCATCGGAACTTGGTTGTCGGCGCTAATATCGCCGGATTCATGCGTGTCTATCAAGCGATGCTTGATCAGGGTGTGTATTAACATGGAAGTAGTCAGTTGTCCCGAGTTATTGTTGCCCAAAGAATTTATCGATTTACATAAATGGGCAGTCATCGCTTGTGACCAGTTCACAAGCGAGAAAAACTATTGGGTTCAGCTCGATCAGTTGGTAGACAATGTTCCTTCAAGTTATCATATCATCCTTCCCGAGGCCTATTTGGATCTCGGGTTTGAGACTAGAATCACAGCGGTTAATGAGAACATGGATCTTTACTTGCGCTCAGGAATGTTTGACAAACGCCAGGGAATCGTTCTGGTCGAAAGAATGACGCCTTTTCACGCGAAGCGACTTGGAATCATGGTCTTGATCGATCTTGAGCATTACGAGTATCTCGAAGGCAAGGATGGCAGAATCATCGCTTCGGAGAAAACCGTGCTTGAACGGATCCCACCGCGAGTCAAGATCCGCGAACATGCGCCAATCGAAATACCTCATGTCCTCGTCTTGATCGATGACAAAGAAAAAATCATTGAGAATCTTGATAAGCAGAAGCTAATGCTTGAAAAGCTCTACGATTTTGATCTCAATATGGGTGGCGGTCATGTCAAAGGCTATCTGATCAAAGAAAGCCAACTGATTCTCGATAAGATCAATGAACTAGTCGAGAAGACACCTCTTATCGTCGGCGATGGCAACCATTCTTTGGCAGCTGCCAAAGTCCATTGGGAAAATCTCAAGAACCAACATGATTCACTTTACTTGCAAAACCATCCGGCTCGGTATGCTTTGGTCGAACTTACGAGCATCTATGATCCGGGATTGGCTTTCGAACCGATCCATCGCGTCGTTTTTGGTGCCGACGATGAATTCATCCATGAACTCAATCGCGCCAGTTACGGTTCCGAAGCTTTGCGGATCATCACCGAAACAAAAGAAGACTATATTCTCACACCAACGAGTCCGTTTGAAACCATCTGTTGGGTCCAGGATTTTCTTGATGAATACATTCAAGAACATCCCGAAGTCGCGATCGACTACGTCCACGGAATGGATAGCCTAAAGAAAATCATCCAGGATAATCCTGGGGCTGTAGGCATAACCTTGCCACCGCTTGAACGCAACCAATTGTTCCCCTATATCAAAGAAAAAGGCGTTTTGCCAAGAAAATCATTCTCTTTGGGTGAAGCCGTTGAAAAACGTTATTATCTCGAAAGCAGAGTCATTCAGAAAGGAAAGATGTAAATGAAAAGAGTCTATAACTTCTCCGCCGGTCCGGCGGTGCTTCCCGAGCCTGTCTTGAAACAGGCTGCATCCGAAATGCTCGATTACAATGGTTATGGTATGTCAGTGATGGAGATGAGCCATCGCTCGAAGGCTTTCGACCAGATCATCCTCGAAGCCGAAGCCGATTTAAGGAAACTGCTCAATATCCCAGATAATTACAAAGTCTTGTTCCTTCAAGGTGGAGGTCACCTACAATTCGCGATGGTTCCGCTCAACTTGATGAAAAACAAAGTGGCGGATTTCATCATCACTGGCGAATGGGCGAAAAAAGCCTACGCGGAAGCGAAGAAATACTTAGATGCCAGAAAGATTGCCTCCAGTGAAGACCGTAATTTCGCTTATATACCCGATCTTGATGATCTACCGATATCTCCCGATGCGGATTATGTTTTCATTTGTGAGAACAATACGATCTTCGGGACGAAATACAACAAGTTGCCAGATACAAAAGGCAAGGTCCTCGTCTCGGACCTATCTTCATCGATCTTGTCCGAACCGATCGATGTTTCTAAATACGGTTTGATCTTTGCCGGTGCCCAGAAGAACATCGGGCCAGCCGGAACGACGATCGTGATCATCCGCGAGGATCTGATCTCGACCGAACTTGAACCTTTCGTACCGACGATGCTAAAATATCACATCCACGCCGAAAAAGGTTCGATGTACAATACACCACCGACTTACGGGATCTACATTTGCGGACTAGTCTTCAAATGGGTGCTTGGACTCGGCGGTTTGGAAAAGATGAAAGAAATCAATGAAGCGAAAGCCAAAGTGATCTATGATTTCCTCGATTCGTCGAAGTTGTTCAAAGGCACTGTAGACAAAAAGGACAGATCGTTGATGAACGTCACCTTCCGCTCACCTTCAGAAGAACTAGATGCTAAGTTCGTCAAAGAATCGAAAGCCGCTGGCTTCGACAATCTCAAAGGCCATCGTTCCGTCGGTGGCATGCGGGCATCGATCTATAATGCCATGCCCCATGAAGGCGTCGTCGCTTTAGTTGAGTTTATGAAGCAATTTGAAAAGGAAAATGCCCTATGATGCGGGTAGCGTGTCTTAACAACATCTCCAAGTTTGGTCTTGATCGACTCACGGCGAACTACAAGATCACGGATGACGTCCAAGACGCCAACTTGATCCTCGTCCGCAGTTTCAACATGCT
>JAFGQT010000008.1 GCA_016935515.1 Bacilli bacterium | reverse complement strand
GTCTCTTCTCCAACAGTCAAGGTGTAGTTCGCCAAGACGGAAATGTTGGCTTTTTCAACATAACCAGCAAGGTCAGCTGCATCATAGATGTCAGTCCAGATTCCATCCACAGCCCAGTCCATCGAAGCATTGAGGATGTCTTTTGTCTCGAAGAATGTGCAAGTCGCGCCATCGCAAGTCCAACTTGGTTTTTCCGAGGCATCAAAATCATCCCAGTCGAGTGTCGGTGACAAATCGACTAATTGTTCATATTTCGCCAAGAAATCATCGAAGTCCTCGAAATCATAACTCAAGGTGAAATAACGATGATAGCCATCCGTCGTCATCGGTTCGACCGTGACGAAAGTCGGCGCATTGGCTTGAAGCCATGTTTGGATCGCAGGCAGTCCACCGGTGATGTGCTTGTTGTTGATGACGGCACCCTTGCCTTCGGTTTGATCCGGGTCATCAGGATTGATGATCGGTGTGTCGGACAGAGTATCATCCATTACATCCAAGATGATAGTCCGTGTTCCGGCGCCATCTTTCGACTCGATTACAGTCTCAACGCCGATTTCGCCAGCCCAGCAACCTGTCATTGCCAATCCGACGATCAGTAAAGCAAATACCAAGAAAATCCGTTTACGCATTTTTGTTTCCTCCTTAAAATAATAGTATTATCTTTTTTTTATGACTCATCGCCCAAATAGAACACATACTTATTCAGACGCAAGGCAAAAATGGTTACGATGAGGACCATGACAAGCAAGATCCAGGCCATGGCCGAAGCCATACCCATAGCTTTGTCGATCATCATCTTGTCAAACAAGTAATACGCGTAGTAATAAGTCGATCGCGATGGTCCGCCACTCGTCATGATGTAAGCGATCGTGAAGACTTGGAAAGAACCGATGAGACCCATGATGAAATTGAAAAAGATCGAAGGCGTCATCAAAGGCAATGTGATATAGATCGTCTTCTTGAGCCAGCCGGCCCCGTCGATTTCCGCACTTTCATAAAGCGTTACCGGAATATCTTGCATCGCCGCAAGATAGATGACCATCGAACCACCGGCAGTCCATAATCCCATCAAAATCAAAGTCAGCTTCGATAGTTTTTGGTCTAGATACCAACCGAGCGGCTCCATGTCGAACAAATCATAAAGCGGCTTGAACAGCTCGTTGATCAAACCGAAGTTCGGTTGAAACAACCACAACCACAAGAGCGTCATCGCGACAACGCTGACGACATTGGGCAAATAGAACAATGTTCGATAGACGCCCATGCCGCGGATCTTGTTGTTGAGAAGCAAAGCAAGTCCGACGCCAACGACGATCCCTAGCGGTACGGCAATGACAACGTGATAGATCGTGTTTCCGAGACTTTTCCAGAAAAGATCATCATTGGTGAAGAGAATCTCATAATTCTTGAAGCCGACGATCGTCGGAGCCGATATCATGTTGTAATTTGTGAAGCTGAAGAAAAGCGACATGAAAATCGGGAAAATTCCGAGCACGATCAAGCCAAAAAGCCACGGCGAGGCAAAAAGATAGCCGATCAGGTTTTCCTGCTTCTTCAGTTTTGTGACGGTCGTGGCTTTTGACATAGTCTATTCCTTAATCTTGATGGGTAGCTTCCCAGTTTGCTTTCTTCTGGAGATAATTGTTTCTTGCGGCTTCAAGTGCCTCAGCCGCACTCAGTTCGCCTTCTAGTGCTTGTGAATAATAAGGCTGCCAGTCGTTGCCATGCCATGAAGGTGCATAGGGCACATAACGCTTGTCAACGGCATATGCGACTTCCTCAAGCAACCTCTCAAGAATCGGGTTGCCCTCAGCCACTGTCTCCATAGCGCCTTGATGCGCCATGATCCAGCCGTTCACCTCCGCAAGTTCCATTTGAACATCATAGCTCATCAGGTATTTCAAGAATTCCCAAGCTCCGGCTTTTTGATCATCTTCGCCTTTGCCGTTATCATACATTTCGACGGAAAAGCCGCTGCCCCAGTTTACTCTGATCCCATCTTCATCGGGAACGGGTATTTGGGTGACGCCATAATTGAAGGTTGCCCCAGCGTTCTTGATGATTTGATACAAGCCATCGACTTCAACGATCATCGCGACTCTTTCTCCGGCAAATGGATTGATGCCGAGCATCGCGTTGGCATCGCCAAACGCGGTCAACTGACTACGTGAATACTCGCTGTTGAAATCGATCATCCATTGCAAGACATCGATATGACCTTGTGTGTTCAAAGTCGGATTCAAATCGTCATCGAAGAAATCAAGTCCGGTTTGCCAGAGCCAACCGTGATACGTGGCATTGCCGTAAGTCGGATCGAATCCAAGTTGCTGAATCTCGTCACCTTCGACGACGTCGAGCAATTTAGCCACTGTTTCCAGTTCGCTCCATGTCGTTGGAACATCGGCTTCAGTCAAACCAGCAGCCTCAAACATATCGAGATTGTAATAAAGAACTCTGGTCGTCGCCGAAAACGGCAAAGCGTACAAGTCATCTTCATAAGTCGCAAAATCAAGTTGTGACTGATAGAGCTCATCAATGTCGATGCCATCCGGATCTGAGGCGATCAAGTCGGAGATGTTATAGAGCACTCCGGCTTCAGCCCGGATCGGAACGTCATCGATGGTCGAAAAGCCGATGTCCGGAGCCGTCCTTGAACTGATAGCTACAGCGATCTTGTCCCAGTAGTCCCAGAAACCATAACCGGTTCCTTTGACGAAATACGTGTCTTGAGAATCGTTGAAAGCATTGATGATATCTTTCGTGCCGGTGTAGGATTCGCTGCCTACAGGGGACATGTGCCAGAAATCAATCTGGATTTTTTCCTGTTCTTCAGTGTTGCCATCGCAACCGAGGATTGCGATGGATGCACTGAGTGCAATCAGGAAAAGCAATAATTTTTTCATATTTCCTCCCTATCCTTTTATTCCCGTGAATTTTATGCCTTCGATAAAAGTCTTTTGTGCCAGGAAAAACAAAATCAGCGTTGGCAACATGATCAAGATCGAAGCTGCCATCATCAAGTTATATTGTCCGCCATATTGGGTCTGAAATGATCTTAGTCCTAAAGCCAAGGTCCAATGGTCGGGATTGCTTAAGAAGATCAACGGTCCGAAATAATCGTTCCAAGCGCCCATGAATGTGAAGAGCGCTACTGTCATGATCGCCGGTTTTGACAGTGGCAACATGATCTTCGTGAATATCTGCCAGTGGTTCGCTCCGTCGATGATCGCACTTTCCGTCATCTCTTTAGGAATCCCCTTGAAAAACTGACGTAAAAGGAAGATGTAGAATGCGGCTCCGCCACCGAAAAATGCCGGAACGATCATCGGCAATCTCGTTCCGAGCCAACCGATCCAGGAATACATGACAAATGTCGGGATCAGAATGACTTGGATCGGCAACATCATCGTCGCCAACATGACGATGAACCACTTGTCGCGGCCTTTCCACTTCAGTTTGGCAAAAGCGTACGCAGCGGTAGTAGCCGAGAAGATCGTTCCCGTCATCACTGACAGGACGATTATCAGACTGTTCTTAAGGTACATAAAGAATGGTATCTTCTGGACCGCCGAAACAAAGTTTTGCCATTGTGGCTCCGCTGGAAAGAAAACGCTGATCCCCTTGAGAAGCTCCGCCGGCGTCTTGAGTGCGGTAAACAACATCCAAAGGAACGGAAAAACGAACACGAAAGAACAAAGGACCAGGACAATGTGCAACACTGAGTGCACAATGATTCGCCTTCGTTTACGTGAACGGTACTTAGGTCTTTTGAGTACGGTTTCCGTCATTCTTTTCTCCTCTTATGTCGCTATGAATCTAATGAAACGCGGATTATAGACATCGGCGCATTCCATGTTGTGTTCAAATGAATAAGTATTGGTATTATAAGTTACCAACACCGACTTGCTTTCCGAAAGTTGCGGATGAGCTTTGGCGTTGTAAGTATAAGTCGTTTTGCCAAATGTCGCCTGTTCCGGAGTTATGTAGATGACTTGCGGATCCGTGAAAGGCCCGACTGGTGAATCACCCAAGGCAAATGCAACTTCGGCTGTGTTCGTATCGAAGGTGAAAACGGCGAGATACTTGCCTTCATAAGGACCATCAAGTAATTTCGAAACGCTGAACTCGGTCGAGATATGATCGATCAAACCTTGAGCCTGAAGCAGATCCGGTTGCCATTTTTTGCCATCATAGAACTCCCAGGTGTCAAACAGCTCGATCGTCTCCGGTCTAACCCTGCCTGCGATCATCTGCCTGAAACCAAATGTCGTCTTATAACCATAAACATAGATGTAATTTCCAGGACTTTTCGCCCCTGCTTGAACCGTATCGGCCATCACCGCGCCACCAACAGTAAAGTCGGTGCCATCGCGATGCAGGCAAAACGGAGTCTGTTTCTGATAACTGGCCTGATGCAGCAGGCGTTCTTTGACGATCGGAACTTTGATCATCGAGATTCCCTTGATCCCGAATTGCAAGCCTTCCGGTTGATTCAGATCTTGGACTACCGTATACGGAAAGAAATACAACTGATCCTTGATCACTGCACCGTCCTGAAGCCAGATCCAGGCTTTCGCCCCTTCTTCTAACAACACCGATGATCCGCTCGCATGGATATCGCGATAAAGCCTGTCACCGTCAAAGAACTTGACTGACTTCAAACCGAACAAGCCTTCGTTCCAGTTCTCATCATAATTGCCGATGGCCATCGAAGGATTGATGTCGAACTTGAAGTAACGGAACTCTTGATCGATCTTGATTCTTGTAACGTTAGAAGCGGAAAAGCTTTGTTCGACCTTGTATTCACCGACAAATGTCCAATCAATCTCGTTGTCCGAACCGAACAATTGGAAAATCCGCACGCCTCGACTGGATAGATCCTTCGATTCATGGCTGAAATAATTCACGATTTCCAAATCCGTGACCTTTGTCTTTTTCGCAAGGTCGAATACCAACCACAAATACTTGGGATTGAATCCGCTCAACCAACCATCATTGGGCTGCTTCTGGTCGTAAGTAACCAGATTCTGAGGCAAAGTGCCCTTGACGTCATATTTAGGATCGATCGAAAAGAAAGCCGTCACCGAATCCTTCTCGGTCGTATTCAAATGGAACTTGACAGTCTCTTGATCCTTGTCTAGATAAGCAAGGCTGTTGTTTGGCATCAATAGCGGTTCGTATCTTCTTTTTGTCAATTCATCCACTCTGCCGACCAAAGTATCGCCAAAAACGAATAGGTTCGTTGCCTTTTCCTTTTGGTCGAACTGGTCACGCCCATTGGTAAGGTTGAAAGAATAGATGCCGTCGCCGCCAGCCCAACGCTGTTTCTTATTGAACCAGCTTGTCCATTTCTCATCTTTCTCTGCATAGTAGCCTTTACCCAGAAGGATATCGATTTTGCTCGCTTTCGAGCACTCGATCTCAATCGTGTCCGCATAGATAGTCTCTGTGTCAAAGGCTGCGGATGGTTTCTTGTTTACGTAAAAACTTGTGTTCATGCCTTTGAAGTCATCAAGTTTCAAAGGATAGATGCGATCCAAATTGATAATGTTCTTTCCGACTTCCAATTTGACTTGTTTGATTATATCGCCTGTTTTCATGATGCCTCCTTAAGGATTGGTCTTGACTTCTCTGACCCACAAGAAGCGCGGTCTGTAGATGTTCATATTCGGTAAGGCAGTGAATTTTGTCGTATTGACGTTATAAGAGATCAAGTATTCTCCCGGTGAACTCAGATGCAAATGCAATTTCGCATTGTAAGTGAAAGCCCCATTATATAATTCATGTTCCGGCGTGTCATAAAGCAAAGTATAATCGCTGAACTCGCCGACAGGACTTGAAGCGCTGGCATAGACGACACGACCGCTGGTCGTGTTTTCCATGGCCACCAGCATGTATTTACCGGCAAACATCCCATGATCGATGTAAGATACGCTGAGTTCGGCGGAGACACCATCAATCAAACCAGCTGATGCATTTATGTCTTTCACCCAATTTTCGCCGTCATAATAGCGCCAAGCATTGAAATTCTCGAAGTTTTCCGGTTCGACCCTGGCAGCTACCAGATGTCTTCCCGCAAGGTCCTTGTATCCATATATATAGATATATCCATCGATGTCTGAGTTATCCATGACACCAGCGCCATAATAAATGATCCCGCCATCAGGCGTCGTCGTCTGTAAGGGCGTCGACAGATAAGTAGCTGCTTGAAAGTCGATTTGTCCTGATTCAATCGGCGCTTTGATCAGTCCGACACGATGCACTTTGAAATAAGTAGAAAAGTCTTTGACCAGGATCGGAAAATCATAGAACCAGCCGTCAAGCACGATCCCGTCTTGAAGCCAAAGTCTACCGGTCAGTTCGTTCGTTGAGAGCATTTCATCATATCCTGAAGCTGTGACACTAGCGAAAAGCGGCAGACTTTCAGAATTTGTCAATAACACCTTTCCAAGTCCGATTGTGCTGGCGTCGTAGCCTGACAATAGTTCCAGTTTCACGTAACGGACGGTATCATTCAAACCTATTTTCAATGAGTACGGTTCATCCGCATCACCCGAAGCTTTGGGAATCGTGAATAAGCCTTTATCGGTCCAATTAACTGAATCGTCGCTGATTAGGACCTTGATGTCCTTGGTACCGATATCGGGATTACCGTTGAAATTCCATAAGTAGAGATCCTTGATAGTTGTTGAATCATATAAATCGAGCAAAATCCAGTTATCTGCCAAGATCTCGCTTTTCCACATGATACCTGAAGCCTCGTTCGTCAATAAGCCCGCAGGATCAAGATAGACCGACAATCCGTCGCTGTCATAGAGATTGGTTGGTTTGAAACCAAGATAGGCCGTTGCCGGAAATGCGCTCGTCGCAATTCCTTCATCGTTTTCGCCATAGGCAAAACGCATGCCTTGGCTGATGGGTGTGCTACCATCATAATAGCCAAGCGAATTGTTGATCATGTGGCTTGACATCCGGAGGTCGGTTTCTGGGTTAACATTACCGGTGAAAGTATCGCTGAAGATGAAAGCTGTTTGAGGATCTGTCGCATTCATGGTGTCATCGCCACTTAAGTTGAACGAGAAAATGCCGTCAGCTCCCGTCCAAGTTTCATAGCGTTTGAATGCTTCGGTCCATTCGTCTGCTTCTTCGACGATCAAACCTGTTCCGAGGATGAAACGCAGATCTTGGATTGCATAGCGATTGCCTTCAACATAAGGAAACGTGAAACGAATGAAGCGGGCGCTTTGATTTTCAAGATCGATCTGATTCAAAGCTGGATCAAGTGCGTGACTTTCTAAGACTCGCGTGTAAGACTGACCGTTGAGCGAAAAATCGATTGAGACCGTTTCAATGTCCGCAAGGTCTGCTTGTGAAGCATTGATCCATTCGATCCGATTCAACGGATAAATGGCGTCGAGTTCGACGATGAACTGATGCGAGCGGATCAAGGATGACTCAAAGACGAGCGAATGTTCGTCGGTGGCTTTGCACATGTTGATGAAATTATCTATGTTGCCGCTGATTGTGGATTTATCTGCACTCAGGGCAACAATCGGTATGCGTTCATTCACGGTCTCGGTAAACTCCCATTCACAAGGTTCGACGGTGATAGTAGTCAAGATTGTCTTAGTCGTCGTTGTTTCATCATTGCATCCCAGGAGCATAACCAACAACCCGAAGAGAATGACGCTTAATAGCTTTTTGGCCATGCGACCTCCTGTAAGCGCTTTATCAAAAGTAGTGTATCATAGAGAAAAAATAATTTCAATACATTTTTAATACATTTAAGTATTACAGTGAATCACTTAACAAAATCAACGTTTGCGGTACCGGATGGAAGTTCGGTACTCATAAAGCAGGGCGTTATAGAAAGTCTCGGTATATTCAATCAACCGATTGTTTTCATCAAAGCTGTAGCGGATCCGCTTCAGTTGTGGCGCATCGGAGTAGATCCTCAGCTTCGCAGTGATCTCCTTGGCAGCTTTCACAGCGCTGACTTTTTCTTCGAAATGGTCGAAGAAAACTTGTTTCTTCGCCAAGTATTGATACAACGATCCCGAGAGGACTTCATCGGTGATCTCGGTTATCGGCAACAAGTAAGTATCTGAATAGAGGATCGGAATCTTGTCACCGCGAACGCGGCGCAGATTGTAGATTGGATCGCCTTCCTTGATCTGGAAGATCTGGGCAAGCTTGTTGTCGGCCTTGATCAAGTTCAACTCAGCTTCGATCGTGTTGCTCGTCAGACCCATCTCCCGCATCTCATTCGTGAAACTGCGCACCAACGTGAAATTGGAGAGGCTTTCCTTGTTTAAATAAACCATCGTTCCGAAACCCGGTCTGCGGATCAAATATTGCTCGTTGACGAGCTCTTTGATCGCCGAACGGATCGTGACGCGGCTGACGCCGTAAGTCTCAGCCAGTTCTTTTTCCGTCGGGATCAATGATCCTTCCTTCCAAATACCGGACTCGATCTTGGCTTTTAGATCATTTCTTATTTGTAGATAGAATGGCAAGTTGTTTGTAACGTTGACTTTCATTTTATCCCTTCTTCTGGCTTATCTGACGAATGCTTGGATAAGCATGCACTTATTGAGCGGATATTTGGGTTCAATCTGGAATTCCTTGATATTCTCCGGAACGATGAATGTTTCCGCATAATGGACTTCATAAGGTTCAAATTGTCCAGAAGGCGAAGTGATGATCGCCCCCCGACCTTCCACCAGGTTCAATTGGTTGAAGGACTTGTTAGTCTTGACTGTTATTCGTTTGTCAAACGTGAAGCGTCTGGTCTCGATGAACTCCAGTTCATGGAGACCGGTTTTTTCTTCGAGTTCGGAAATTTTCTCGATCCGATTGATCAAGTTCTTCTTGACCCACTCAGTCGTGCGGTCATACTGGATGACTTCCTTGCCATGATGGATATGCACGGGCCGTGGTAGTCCATCCAAACCGAGCCTATCCCAATCCCAGAGCTTGAATGTGAAGATATAAGGCGTCGAACTGATTTCTAGTACCATAGTGTTCTTTCCACTACAATGGATCGTACCTGCAGGGATCAAAAAATGATCGTGTTTCTTGGCTGGAAAATTGTTGATGTATTTTTCATCTGGAAAGTTACCCTGTCCTTTATTGGCTCTTTCGAGATCGTTTATCATCGCCTTTGGGTCGATGCCTTCCTTGACGCCGAGATAGACGGAACTGTCGGGCGAGGCGTCAAGGATGTAATATGATTCGTCTTGGGTATAGTTCATTCCAAAGGTTTTGCGGATGTAACTGGGAATCGGATGGACCTGCAAGGAAAGGTTCCCGCCTTGCATCGTGTCCAAAAAGTCAAAACGGATCGGATACTCCCGGCCAAATTTTTGGTGTACATGGCTTCCGAGCAACTCAATCGGTCGGAAAAAGACCAAATTGATGGCCGGAAAATGAAAGTCGACGTCTTTAAACCGAAAACAAAGAGCATTTTCTTCAGGAACGCCGTCAAAAGCCCAGGCATAATTGTTTTCTCTAGGTTCGAGTTTGCATACTTCTTCGATCCATTTGCCGCCCCAGACGCCAGGATCGAAATACGGTATCAATCTGAATGGGATATTGATGATTTTGTCGAGCCCGGCTTCAAAGGCGGATCTTGAGATCATCTTGTATGAATCAGGATCATCTCCAT
>JAFGQT010000056.1 GCA_016935515.1 Bacilli bacterium | reverse complement strand
GGAATGGTTATTCACTCGTTGTTCCCGCTTTTTGTGCAGAAGCTTAAACACCAATACGGAACCATCACGAATCTCGGGGGGAACGCCGGTTTTATGAGAGGAATTTGGTTCATTCAACTGTCGATAGTTTTCTCTTTTGCATTCGTGATAGGAATAGTAGGCGCCTATCTCACCATAAACTTGGCGGGAAGGGCATACTCCTTGAATTCTTTCATTAATCTCAGCGTGGCAAATACGATCTTGGCAATGGCAATTATGGTTCTATTCATAGCCTTCGAAGGCTGGTTTGTCTTCAGAAAAATGAAAGAGCTCAGTTTGATTGGATTGTCCACTGATTACCGTTATGAGAAGCACAAGACTTCCACAATCTATATGATCGTTTTGCTTACCGGACTCATCTTGATGATCATCATTCAACCGTTTGAAACTGCGATTGACAGTTTTCTGATCGTTATCTTGTCTTTGCTTGCGGGCTTCCAAATTATCAGTTTTGTTCTGGAAAAAGTGGCTGGAAGTAGTTTGCGAAAGAAACCAAGAAACCTTTTTCAGGCTTTCAATTTGAAATATATGGCTGATAACAAATATATCCACAATTCGTTGAGAGTTTTGTTTGCTTCATTCGTCGTAGTCGCAACCACACTTTCGGTCAGGGTTTTCGTTATCAACGAAGTAGATTTCTTCATCGATCAAATCAATTTTGATTATGCCATGACCAACATCACCAACTACGATGACGCTTTGAAAACCGAAATAATTCAGAATTACGCCGTTGAAGCGGTTGATGAAGTCATCTTCTATAGAGACGTCAGACTGTTGATTGACAGTCAAGGCGAAATCGAAAAGGAAAAAATGCAATTCTTCGTGTCTCTCGAAGGCGATAGGTTCGACGAGTATTTCAACTTTGATCGTGTCGAACCGATTGGGTCCGATTATCTTGAAAACGATGAGATTTATGTTGTCATACCAAAAAGTTTGGGAAAAATCTATGATCTTGAGATCGGGGAAACCATATCTTTGCTTATCAATTCCGAACATGATATCATGGAGGTTGAGATTGCGGGTTTTTTGGATACAAACTTCGATAATGTCGTCTATAGCAATCTGTTGTTTGTTCCAGAGTATGAGGAAGAATTTTCAATCAACAGTCTGCTTATCCAATCTGATGAGGAAGACGACATATTCATCGAGTTATTGGAAGACTACGGCTCACAGATGTATTATGTTCTCGACATCAATGCGTTGATAAATGACTTTGGCTCAATTTACAAGACCGCCAGCAGTTTGTTTCTGGTTTTGACGTCGATAATGATCGTAAGTTTCCTGATTGTGATCGTGAACAATACACTGCTTGTCTTTCAGACGATGAAGCACGATTATGCAGAGCTGAAGACCTTGGGAGTTTCAAACTCTGAATTCGGAAAGTGCATTGCCTACGAGATTGGCCTTGGTTTTTCCTTAGTTCTTATGATCGCAGCTTTTGAGGTTGTACTTTTGACTGAGTTCATGCCAGAAATAATGTTGTTTTTCAACTACTACAAAGAAATATCGCCCACCCCATATGTTCTGATTTCATCAGTTATGATCGTGTTTGTGGCTTACGTCGTGAGTTATTTGCTTTATTACATCAGGATAGGAAAATTAGAAATTACAGATGAGATATATAAAGAATAAAGGAGAGATGTCGAGTGAAAAGAATAAAAAAATACTTGGTGTTAGTGTTTTCAGCTATAGTCTTGTTTGGAGCGATTGGATGCAATTCGAATCCGGTAGATGTTGATATCACTGAGTTCGTGGAGATGCCTACCAATTTATCGATTGAAGGCACGGTATTGTCATGGGACGAAGTCGAAGGCGCAAAAGGTTATGTCATTTATGTCAATGAGATCGAGGAAGATACTGTCAATGAGAACAGTTATGATTTTAGTTCATTGGCAGGGGAGAAATTGATCTTTCGCGTTCAAGCAAAAGCTTCACGCGGATTCAAAGACTCCCCGTTAAGCGCTTCAATAGCCTACGTTGAAAACAGAGATGGGGAGATAATGGAGATGCAGCTTGCGCTGGGAGAACTTGGTATGATGTTTTTAAGCGCAGGAACTGCGGCGGAACTGGTCGACAAAGGCATGACAGGCGAAGAAGTTGAGGCCATGAGCGAGGCAATCTTGACTTTCACGGAAGAGTATGAAGAGGCGGATGGCAACATGTTGCTAGCGAATGCTGCACTCAAGACGATGATGGAAACCGACATGAACGTCGAGGCAATTGTCAGCGCACTGTTGAAAACGATAGTGCCTCAGAGTTTAGAAGCGCAAATCGCAAACATTGATGTAGAGATTGGATACTATGAGGAAATGATGACTTGGTATCCCGAAGATGCACAATATTACCAACAAAACATCGATCAGTTGGAAGAGGCAAAGTCGATGCTTGAAGGTCTGGTTACGATGTTGGAAGAAGATGGCGACAAAGCCTTGTTGGCAATTGTCGAAATCATCGAGTACATCATTGCTTTCCAGGAAGACTTTGATCAGCAATTCATTGGCAAGATAAACGCTTTGGTCAATAATGACGACTTGGAGTTTTCGACTCTTAATTCGGAAGAACTCATAGTCATCAAGGATGAATATGTCGCAATTCTGCGCGAGAACGTTCCAACCATGGAAATGATGGTTTTGACCGTTGAAGTTCTCGAAAGCCTGACCGTAACAGTGACCGGAGACGCGAGCATGTCTGAGTACAAGATGAAATACGCTGCTGAGGCAATTCTCTCATACGAACTATATATTGCCTACATGGATTCGTTTGACATGGACTTTGTCAACGAAGTCAAGACGCTTGGTACTACTTATCTAGAGAATGATAATGAAGAAATGTTCAATGCGGAGATACAAATTCTAATGCTGGAGTATTTCGATGGTTTCCTCGAAGAAAACGATGATCTGATCACGCAGATGGAAGAGTTATTCACAAATGAAGAAAAAGCCGATATTTTCAATACATATATCGGACAGATCGATGAAACAATATTGGATGACGAAGTGCTGTTAGCGGTAATTCAAGGTCTTGATTATGATCAAATGATGGCTGTACAGGATATAATGGATGAGTCGTTCGAAGTTCTGCTTGATTCGATTGTCGAGACTGACGGCGAGTTATTGCGCAAAATGGCTGTTTTGAATGGCTTCAATGCCTATTATTGGGACGGGAATTATTACAATTCAGCGACAGATACGACTTATGATAACTTCACCGAGTTTGAGAATGCAAAAAGAATCGCAAGCATAGAGCTCATTGGTGAGGTAATCATCAATCTTGATGCTGTTCTTCAAAACTTGGATGATGCGGATGTCGAAGCTGTTGTTAATATGTTTGTGAGCACAATCGACTATGAAACGATCGGTGTTGATTCGGGGTTGACAAATGCGCAAGTCGATACCATGAGAACAAATCTGGAGACTTTGTTAGTTACTCATATGCCGAACCTGTTGAGTTTGCTTCAGGAGTTGACAACTTACATCGATTCAGAGACGGTTGTTCAGGATATTGTAGCCTTGGTTGAGATTGTGAATAATCACTATTCGAATACTTTTGGTGATGATTATAAGTCTAGCGATGAATATCTCGCTGATCAATACGAACTTTATTCCATGATCATTTTTGCGTCAACGCATTTTAATGCCTATCTGGACAGTGATAATCAGGAGATCGTCGACGCCATGATCACTGCAATATTCAATTTCATTAAGACTGCAGAATTCATGAGCTTAGCTGATCTTACTTTGGAAGAGATCAATCCCATTGAATCCGCTGTGAATGACTTATATGATTTCATGATTTCGGAGGCTGCAGCATTCTCTACTTACGATCGAGACAATTTGACGATTGTTCAGAAAGATCGGATTGAGGAATTCCCGAACTATATCCGAGAACTTATGCCAACTGAAGAGTAAATACGCAAATAAAAATTAAAAAGGAACTCGACTTTGTTGAAGTTGAGTTCCTTTATTTGTTTGACAATCAGATATCGATGCCCAGAAGCATCTTGACGAGAATGCCGATTCCAAATGAGATTGCCGCAACGCCAAGACTGATTATTGCCATCTGCAAGAATCGCTTTTTGAAAGGCAGATCCTTAGCTACAGAGATGTAGTAATTGAAAAAGAAGATGATGAATACTACAGATCCTAGCATGATCACCAATGAAATAAAGGGGTTAGGAATCAACAAGTATGGTAATATCAATATCGCTACAGTCATTATATAGGCAATTCCGGTATAAAAAGCAGATTTCAGAGCGTTCTTGTTATTGTCAGCTTTCTCACTCAAGTACTCGCTGGCGGCCATGGAAAGACTGGCCGCAATACCGGTAACCAATCCCGAAAGGCTGATCAATTTGGTATCTCCCAAAGCGAAAGTCAATCCGGCCAATGTTCCCGTCAGTTCAACCAACGCATCATTCAATCCCAAAACCATGGAGCCGACATAATTCAGTCTCTCTTCATCAAGCATCTGGATGAGTTCTTGCTCATGTTCGTCTTCTTCTAAAGCGATGGCGTGGGCTTTATCGACGTATTTACCGATTTCATCATAGTATTGCTTGGCTTTGTCTTCACCATTCTCCATCAGTTTTAGAGTGAAGGTATATCCGAAGATGGCATTCATGATTTTGTATTTTATCAATTTCCATTTCGATGGTTTGATCGGTTGGCCAAGGTATTTGGTCCATATTTCATAATGAGCTTTCTCTTGCAGGGCGATCTTTTCCAAAATCTTCCGGTTTTTCTCGTTTTTTGTTCTTTTTGCAATGTGCATGTAAATATAGTATTCAGTAATTTCGCCTTTTTGCAGAACTTTGATCAGTTTCTTGATTTTTTCAGGTGTGTCGCTCATAGATTTCCTCCGATTTGTTATATCAAAATTATGATATCATGAATGGATGGGAAATGCCAATCAACTGAACTATTACACACGAAATTATAACAGATAAATGATTATTGATTTTGAATCAAAAAAATCCGTAAACGAATTACCGGAAAGAAAGAATTATGTTATAATCCTAAATAAGGTTAAACATATCAGAGGCAAACCATGAGGAGGATGTATTATGGACGAATGGGGAATAATCATTTATTTTCTGTTGATTGGAGTATTGTTGTTTGTCGGTAAGATTTTGAAAACCAAGTTGCCGTTTCTGAATCGAATTGTCTTGCCAACGGCATTGCTTGGCGGTATCATCGGGTTATTGTTCTCGAGCGTCGTGATTCCCGGATCATATACAATTGATGTTGAACAGATGACCGCAATCGTATATCATGCTCTTGCCCTGGGATTCATTTCCTTGACATTGAAGCACGCAGAGAACAAAAACAAGCGCAAGGTTTGGTCCACAGGTATGATCATAACCAGCACTTATGCCATGCAAGGATTTATCGGCATTTTGATGGTGCTTTTATTCTTTGACAAATTCGTTGGGGCCGGCATGTTGTTGGCGTTGGGATTTGGACAAGGACCCGGACTCGCCACAAGTTTTGGGAAAATGTGGAACGAGATGCTAGGTGGACATGGAGTCGCACTGGGCGCGTCATATGCTTTCTTGGGGTTTGTATTCGGAGGGACAGTTGGGGTTTTGGCCATCAATATTTTGTCCAGAAGAAAAGGTGTTGCAAAGCCGCGCCATTACGAGGATTCTTCACTCCAAACGACGACTATCCAAATTGATACCGTAAAGGAGGTCAGTGTTCTCGATGGCCTCACGATTCAGGTTGTGATCATATCGATTATCTACGGTTTGGTATGGTTGACATTGTTCTTGCTTGAAAAAGTGCTTGCGAACACAGGAACGATTGGTGAAACTATCTTTGGCTTGTTAAAAGGATTCAATTTCATTATCGGTATCCTCTATGCGCTTGTGTACAAGATGATCTTGAAAAAGCTGAAATCCAAAGGCAAAAACGTCAACTTCATGATCAATGATTACGTTGTTTCCAACATCAGTTCCCTTTGCTTCAATTTCATGATTGCCGGATCAGTTTTGACGATAACCATCGATTTTCTGTCTGAATTCTGGCTCCTTTTATTGTCGATATCACTTGTTGGTGGAACTTTGACTCTCTTTTATGTCAGATTCATTACAAAAAGAGTATACTCTCAATTCAAGGATGAGTATTTTGTCGGCTTGTTTGGGATGCTTTGCGGTGTTGCTTCAACAGGAATAGCATTACTGAAGGGGTTAGATAGAGACCTTGAATCGCCGGTGGCAGAAGAAATGGTCTTGGGTTCAGGAACCGCAATATCAATGGCCTTGCCGCTGTTTGCGATGTTGATGTTGCCTTCTTTGGGGTATAATACTGCAAATGAATCTCTTTTCAGTTATATAGCTTTGTTCGGCTGTCTGTTGTATGTCGTTACAATGGTCGTGATCTTGTTGGTTCGAACAAAACGCAAACCCACATAAATCAAATTCAGTTAATAATAGATAAGAGCCTGCAAATCACTTTGCAGGCTCTTTTTGTTCTTGACATATGTCTAGTATGGAGTTATGATATTTTTGGCGTAAGTCAAAAACGACCAAATTTTTATAGGACGGAAAAGGAGAAAAAATGTTAAACTACGATGTAATTGTAATTGGCGCCAGTGCAGCTGGTGCTACAGCAGCTTTGACTGCCAGAAAGCATTATCCACAGAAGAGCATTCTCATGGTTCGTGATGTCAAGAATGTTCCAATTCCTTGCGGCATTCCTTATATCTACGGTACAGTTCACGATCCGATGAAAAACCTGATTCCTGTTGACAAAATGATGAGTGACAACAATATCGATGTTGCCGTCGACAAAGTTGTTGGAATCAACCGCGAAAGTAAATCTGTTTCAACGTTGTCAGGCCAAGAAATGCATTATCAGAAATTATTGATAGCTACAGGTTCAAAACCAATCGTACCTCCGTTCCCAGGTGTGAAACTTGAAAATGTGTATGCAATATATAAAGACACGGATTACTTGGCGAAGATCGACAGCCAACTTGACAAGACCAAAAATCTTGTCATTATCGGATGCGGATTCATCGGCGCTGAAATGGCCGAAGAATGCCGCAAGAAAAATCCCGAACTCAATATCAACGTCGTAGAAATGCAAGATCATTGCCTGAAATTGGTGTATGACAACGAATACTGCGAATTGGCTGAAAAGGCGCTTGCAGACCAAAACATCAATTTATTGCTGAACGAAAAGGTTGAATCGATCCTTGGAGACGATAAAGTCAAGGGAGTTAAACTTGCAAGCAACAAGGAACTTCCCGCAGACATGGTTATCTTGGGCATAGGCTGCTATGCGAATACAGAACTTGCCTCTGCAGCCGGATTGAAAATCGGTCCGACCAAAGGAATATGGGTCAACAGATACATGCAGACAATCGATAAAGACATTTATGCCTGCGGTGACTGCGCCGAGAAAGTATCTTTTTTCGATCGTCAGCCATCTGGATTGAAACTCGCTTCAATAGCGACAATGGAAGCGAGGATCGCTGGAGCAAATCTGTTTGATCCGAGAAGAGTCAATCACGGAGTCGTAGGTTGCTTCTCAACAAGTTTGAACAAGAAAGCATTCGCTGCAGCTGGATTGACAGCTCAACAAGCAACCGAAAAAGGCTATTCCATTATTGTGGGCGAATCAGAATCGGTTAATAGACATCCTGGTTTGATGCCAGGTGCGGAACTATTGAAAGTGAAATTGATTTTCGATGCCGGTAATGGCGTCATCATTGGCGGCCAAGCTTATGGAGCAAGCTCGGTTGGCGAGCTGATCAATGCGATCAGCGCCTTCATCAGCAAGCAAATGACAGCCGAAGAAATTGCGACCTTCCAAGCCGGCACTCATCCCGCTCTTACGGCTTCTCCGATAGCATATCAGTTGGTAAACGCAGCCGAGAGCGCAGTCATCAAAAATAGGAATGCACGACTGTAAAATCAAGAAAGAAAATAGTTGACCAAGATTGGCACGCAAGCCACTTGGTCTTTCTTTTTTCGCTGATGTTGTGGTTTTTTGTAATTGATGATTGTATAATGGAAAACAAATGGGGAGGTTGATAAGTGGTGACGCAGAACAGGATTACAAAGAGACAAAAACTTCTTGATGAATCCGGATTCCTAGCAAATCCGGGATATGCAACCGAGCCACTGTTCATCTATGATCGAAGCGACATCAGCGCATCGAAATGGCGAATCAAGGAATGGGACTATTATGCGGTTCTGCAGCCTGAATTTGGCATTGCTTGTGTCATTGCCGATTTGGGATACTCTGCTATGATCTCAGCTGTATTTCTTGATTTCACAAAAAAAAGAGTTATCAAAAAAACGAAGCTGCTGTGGTTTGTTTTCGGTAAACTGAAACTTCCTTCCTCTTCGCTTAGCGGTGATGTAGGATATCATGGCGGTGGCTATGACTTTGATTTTATTCGTTTGAAGGATAAGCGTCTGATTCGAGTCGTAATCAAGAAATTCGACGGAGAAAAGGATCTTGATGTAGATCTTGAACTTAAATCCTTGAAAGATGATAGCATGGTGATAGCTACGCCTTTCAATGAGAACCCGAAAGCATTCTACTATAACCAAAAAATCAACTGTATGCCTGCCAAAGGCTCAATCGTGATTGGAAAAGATAAATATGTTTTCAATGACGAACAAGCTTACGGGGTTTTGGATTGGGGAAGAGGTGTTTGGACTTACAAGAACACCTGGTACTGGGCTAGCCTCTCAGGAATGGTCAACGATCAGAGATTTGGGTTTAATCTAGGCTATGGATTCGGGGATACTTCCAAAGCCTCGGAAAACATGATATTTTATGCAGGGAAGAGCCATAAACTCGATCAAGTGAAATTCGAGATTCAGGAACCGGATTTCATGAAGCCGTGGAAATTCTTCGACAACGAGGGAAGATTGAATCTTACCATGGAGCCAATACTTGATCGTCAGGATAATCTCAATTTTGGGATCATCAAGAATCTGGGTCATCAAGTATTCGGAATCTTTTCCGGAACAGTAGTGCTAGATGATGGAACAAAACTTATTGTGGACAAGCAACTGGGATTCGCGGAGAAAATAACAAACCATTATTAGGAGGAATATCATGACTGACAAAGAACTATACGCGAAAATAGTAGACGAAAATGATTTCAGCAACATTCTATTGACTGATGACGACAATGTCGAATTTGAACTTGAACAGGTGGGCGTAATTCCGATGCACGGAGTGCTTTATGGGATACTGAACCTGTTGAAGATCAGTGGGAAGGCTGTCTCGGATGAAGAAGCCGGAATAGTCATGCTGGAATTGGATTATGACGAGGAAACAGACGAATATTTCGTCACTACGGTTGAGGACGACGACCTATTTGATGAAGTGATGGAAGAATTCGAGAAAGTTCCGGACGAAGGATAAGCCGTTCAACTATTTATTTTTCTTGTTGCATATGCTATTATGATGATAGCCAATAAAATATGAAGGAGTGAGATTGATGAACATTTACTATTGCAAGCACTGCAAGCGAATTTGTTATACTTACCCCGTGGACAGTACTTTGGTTTGTTGTGGCGATGAAATGACGCTGCTTGAGCCGAAAACAACGGATCAAGGCAACGAGAAGCATCTTCCGGTTGTTGAACGCATAGCCAAGGATAAGATCAAAATTTCAATCGGTAGCGTTATGCACCCAATGTTACCAGAGCATTTCATCCAATGGGTGTTTGTGGCTCAGGATGATACTTACCAAATCAAGACTTTCAAACCGGGAGAAGCGCCTGAAGTTGTCATGAACATTATCCCCGGCCAAGATATCAAAGTTTATGAGTTCTGTAATATCCACGGTCTATGGATGACCGAAGTGAAAAAATAGTTGATCTCAAATGATCAAGCCGAACCGTTATCGACGCTGTTTCGGCTTTTTCTTTTTTTGGTTGTAAAAGCATGTTTGATGGTGTAAAATGCTAGTTAAGGGGTGGAACCAATGAACGTGCTCGAAGCTTTGAAATACCTGTTTTTGGGGATTGTCCAGGGGATTACCGAAGTGCTTCCGATTTCCTCAAGTGGACATGTGGAATTTTTTAAAGAAGTTGTGGGGTTAGAGATCGACGAAGGACTTTTGTTCCTGATTTTGGTCAATACCGGCTCGCTGATAACATTTGTATTTGTCTACCGACATAAACTGGCGCAGTTGATAAAAGATTTTTTTCTATTTGTCTTCGTTCCTGAAGCCAGAAATGAAAGCAAATCCGGATTTTATTACGTGCTAAAACTTGGAGTAGCAAGTATTCCTGCAGGTATAGTTGGGATAATATTCAGTTCACATATCGACAGGATAATGATTGAATATAACGTTTTGCTTTCGGGAGTTGGCCTTGTTTTCACTGGAACAATTCTGCTTATTCTTGCGATAACCAAGTTGCGTAAAGGAAATACGTTGGTCAGTTGGATGGACGCAATATTCATGGGGCTCGCTCAAGCCGTAGCGTTGGTTCCCGGAGTGTCTCGTTCCGGAATGACGACGTCCACTGCACTTAAGCGCGGACACAGTATCGACTCCGCGCTCGATTTTTCCTTTTTGATGTACATTCCAGTGTCTTTGGGATCGCTATTGATGATTATAGTCGACATTGCACAGGAAGGAATATCCGTCCCATCAAGCGCTTATTACATATATTATGCTATTGCAGGTGCAGGGGCGATCATCGCAACATACTTTGCATTCCTAGTAGTTTTCAATGCTTTCAAGACGGGGAAATTAAAATACTTCGGTTATTATTGCTTGTTGGCAGGCGTTGCCTCAATAATAATATTTATAATGAAGAACTAGAAAATCCTGATGTGTATTTGTTTCCAAATGACAGGAGGCGAAGCATGTGGATTGGTTGGAACTGCTAAAGTATTTTTTTCTCGGAGTGATTCAGGGGTTTACAGAAGTCTTGCCCGTTTCATCAAGTGGTCACGTTGCTATATTTCAAGAGCTTTTAAGAATCAAAGCTGATGAGGGGCTTTTGTTTTTGGCTTTGGTCAATCTTGGATCATTGATCGCAATCGTTTGGCATTTTCGCAGATTCATCAAGCGGTTGATTTCCGGCTTTTTTCAATTCGTCTTCATCAAGGAATCGCGATTTCTAACTAGAGAGGATTTTTCTTATACGCTAAAGATCATTATCGCAACGCTCCCAACGGCAATTTTTGGACTGATGTTGTCAAGCCAAATTGAGATACTGTACCAGCAATACGCTTTGATTATCGTAGGTTTCGGTTTGCTGGTTACTTCGACTTTTCTTTATATCGTCAGGAACGGAGCAAACAAGAATACAGCCCAAAAACTCACATACAAAGACGCCTTAGTAATCGGCTTGTTACAGCCGTTTTCCATATTGCCAGGACTGTCGAGAAGCGGCATAACAACCGCTTCCGGATTGTCACGCAAGGCTTCAATGGATACAGCTTTGACATTTTCTTTCATGTTGTATTTGCCACTTTCGCTGGCTTCGATGTTTTTGTTTGTTTGTCGTTGGATCCAAGCTCCTGGATCGGAAGCCTTAGGATTCGACGCCACAAACATCTATCAATACGTCTATTATTTCATTGCTTTTAGCGCAAGTATCATAGCGACTAAAATCGCGCTGAAATATGTGTTTAGATTGTTTAAGCAAGGAAAGCTGGTTTACTTTGCTGGCTACACTTTGGTATTGGGTGTCATTGCCTTTATTGCGGGAATCATCGTCTATTAGTTTATTTGGCGTTATGATTGAATTATTTGCGCGGATGATGTAGAATTAAATCGGTATACCTATATTGTTTCTCATAAAATTTTACGATAGGAGAACTTAATCATTATGGATGACATGAACCAACAGGCAGAACGAATCGAAGAAGGAATATCTTTAGCCGAATTATTGCGAATTGTCTGGAACAACATCATCTTGATCATGCTAGTGACTATTTGGGTAACGGTCATCGGCGTCATTTATACCTTCGTCATAGTCTCTCCAAAATACACTGCTGAGACGGCGATTATGGTTCAGGTCGAACCGGACAGCCAGACTTCTGAGCAATCCGCAATCAGCATCGCCAATGCATTGATGACTACTTACAAGGAGTTTGTCGTTTCTGATCTCGTTCTTGACAGCGTTATCGAAGACGTGTACGGAGCGGATCCTGCTGCACCAGATGCTAAGGCGCTGGAGAATAGCATATCAATTTCAAGCCCGACAGGTGCATATATGATCTACATAGAAGTGGAGAACACATCGCCTGCAATGGCTAAGATCATAGCCGATGAAATCGTCGAGAATTCTATTCAGATTGCCGATGACACCGAGAATGGCTTCTTGTTCCTCCAAGACAAGCTTAAATTGGTGTATCAAGCCAAGCAACCGGAAAGTCCAAGTTCGCCCAACAAGGTTTTGAATGTTGCTATCAGTTTGATTCTCGGTGGCATTCTCTCCCTAGGAATAGTATTCGTAAAAGAGCTTTTCAACAATAAATTCCAAAGCAAGGAAGAGTTGGAAAGATTTTTGTCTCTCCGCGTGATCGCTACAGTGCCTGGCACGGTCAAGGAAAGGAAGTTGGTGGAATAAATGGAATATTTTGAATATCGCAACGTTGTTATTGAAACCCCCAACTCAATGGAAGCTGAAGCATATCGTAAAATGGAATTGAATATCTCGATGATGTCAATTGACAGCCCTTGCCAAGTGATTCAATGCACGTCTGCAACTCCGGAGGACGGCAAGACGACTACGGCTATAAATTTGGCTGCAGTCTATGCGGAAAAAAGCAAGCGCGTCATTATCCTCGACCTTGACATGCGGCGTCCTAAAATCCATCGCGCTTTTCACAAAGTCAATGATGTCGGATTCTATGACTATATTACCAGCAATGAAGATTATCATAAACTGATTGTCCACGACGAATCAAACATTGATTTGTTGTTGACGGGAAAGCATATATCTTTCCCTCATATTGTTTTGGAATCACACAAGACTGCGGAGTTAATCAATAATTTAAGACAAGAATATGACCACATTATTGTCGATTCACCGCCGGTTCTCTCCGTTACCGACGCACTGATCATCAGCAAGCTTGTAGATGGAGTCGTGTATGTCGTTGCTTATAATAAAACCAAGAAAGAAGATGCCAAGAACGGACTAAGCCAACTGCAAAAGAACAACGTGAGAATCTTGGGATCTGTTTTGGCCAACATTGATGTTCGCAAATCACGCGGATATTATGGATATGATTACTATAGCGAGAAAAAGAAGTCAAATTAATGGTTGGCGTCGGAAATGATTGATATCCACACTCACATCCTACCGTTCATCGACGACGGAGCGAAGGACATGGAAACTTCGCTTCGGATGATCGAAGAATCGGCCGCAATCGGAGTTACGGACCTGTTTTTGACACCGCACTTCATGAAATCAAGGAACTATCTGTCGCTTGCAAGTGAAAACCAGATGATTTTCGAGAAACTTCAAGCCGCAGTAAAAGCAAAAAAAATCTCGATTGAATTGCACTTGGGCAACGAGGTTTTTTATACGATCGACTCAATTCGTGATATCCGCGAAGGTTTGATTCTGCCACTTGGAAACTCTAAATTGATCTTGATCGAGTTTTCGCTTGGCGATGACCACGAAGCTATTGACGAGGCAATCCATAATATGACTTCTATGGGATATACTCCAGTTATAGCTCATCCGGAAAGATACGACTATCTTGAATTCAAGCGTGATTTTTCCGTAATCAAGAAGATGGGGGCGTTGATCCAGGTCAATGCCAGCGCTGTTATTGGCAAAGCAGGACACGAGCAACAAAAGACAGTACTGAAGTTGATCAAGAAGGGATATGCAGATTTTGTTGCATCTGACATCCACGCATCAAGGCAAAACTATATGCGCGAAGCCTACGATTTCATCAGCCACAAATTTGGCAAAGACAAAGCGGAACGCTTGTGCAACAATAAAATGGCATTGGGAGACACAACAAAATAATTGTGTCTTTTTTTCCGGATTTTCACAATTTCATCATAATAGGGGAATATAATTGAGTTGTAGAACCCAGAAATAGGCTGTTAAAACTTCTCCCCCTATGAATAATAGTATCTTATTTTTGAGTTTTCCATCCCGGTGTGGGGAAACCCACACCACCCACACGCTACTAGCTTCGGCTATGGATATATATCAAATTGAAAGGCTTGTCTCAAGTCTTTTATTTTCAAGGGGAGTGTGATGTTTATATGAAAAATTTGTATGTATTAGTTGCGGATGATGAATTCAGGATTCGTAAGTTACTGGCCGAATTCCTGCAAAGGGAAGGATACAAGACCTTGGAAGCCATTGATGGTGAACAAGCAATCGATATCCTTTTTGAGTCAAAAAACAAAATCGATCTCGTAATTCTTGACGTCATGATGCCCAAGTATGACGGATGGTTTGTCTTAGAAAGAATCAGAGAGTTTTCAACAGTCCCTGTAATAATGCTTACGGCAAGAGCTGATGAAAGCGACCAGTTAAAAGGATTCAAACTGGGAGCTGACGATTACGTAACAAAACCATTCTCCCCAAGTGTTCTAATGGCGCGGATAAACAATATACTCAAAAAAGAAAAAACCGAAGCCGCAGAAGTCAACTTTGGTGTCATTCACATGTCGCTTGCGGCAAGAGAAGTATTCATCAATGACACTAAAACCGATCTGACTCCGAAAGAATTCGAGTTGCTAAAGTATTTCATCGATAATAAAGGCATTGCATTATCCCGAGACAAGATCCTGAATGCGGTTTGGAACTATGATTATTTTGGTGATCTTCGCACCGTAGACACCCATATCAAACAACTTCGGGCAAAACTAGATAAATATTCATATTACATCTCCACGGTAAGAAGCATCGGCTACCGATTGGACATCGAAAATGAGAACATCGATAAGAAGTAGGTTATTCCTTATAACCTACGGACTGATTCTCGCATTCATTCTTGGTCTCATTATCCTCAACAACACTTATCTCGAGCGCTATTATATCAACCATCGTGAAAACTCGTTGATAAGCGCATTCTCAGAAATTCAGTCAATCGACTTGGATGATTATGATCTCGCTAGCCAAATCTATGACGTTGAAGAGAACTACAACATCAATGTGCACATTTTGAAGGAGGTTGAACCTCCTGAGAACATCTTCGATGATGACGCGCTTGACAGTCTTCCTGTGCCGTATTATCGCATCTATGGAAACCAGATGTCGATGCATGACGGAATGATTGGGAGGATAATGTCTGAGTTCGAGGACCAAGTCGATGGAACCGGTAGCAACCTAGTTGAGTCAGTCGAAGTAGGGGAAGAATACGTTGCGTATCTCGGCAACCTGGAATCGGCTTCCCAACCAATGTTGAGTGAAAACATCCAAATGCTTACGCTTTGTGTTTCTCAAGAACAATCTGACGATTTGCATCTGTATTACATTTTAAGTGTTACCTTTCAGTCGATACGCGACAGCATCAGCGTGTTCAATACTTTCACGATCATAATCGGTTTTGTCTTCATGATCATGGCAGGTGGATTCATGTATTTGATCAGTTATCGCTTCACCAATCCGATCCTGCAAATCAATCAGGTCGCTCAAGACATCTCCAATCTTGATTTTACACACAAGGTGCAGATTACTTCAAACGATGAAATCGGCGACTTGGGACGAAGCATAAACTTGATGAGCTCACAACTCGAGAATGCAATCAAGGATCTTCAGAAGGCTAATGAGAAACTTGCGGCTGACATTGAGTTGAAAACAAAGATTGATGAGATGCGAAAGGAATTCATCGCCAATGCATCTCATGAACTTAAAACACCTATTTCCTTGATCATGGGCTATTCAGAAGCCTTGAAACTTCCGGGATTGAATACTGAAACTATCGATGAGTATTTGAACATCATCATGGATGAATCGAACAAGATGAACAAACTTGTTATGGAACTTCTGAAGATTTCCCAACTTGAGAGCGGCTTTGTGGAACTTCAGATGACGGATTTTTCAATCAAGGACTTGGTTGAAGAAACAATCAGGTTGTTCTCGATAATGTTTGCGGAGGCGGGAATAGTCCCAGAGGTCGATATAGAGGATATTCAAATTACTTCAGACTATGATGCCCTTCAAACAGTATTGAGCAACTTCATTGCGAACGCAATACATCATATTGATAAAAGGGCCAAAATACGCGTTATCTCGGAATTTACATCAGAGAAGATGTTGCGTGTATCTGTCTACAATTCAGGCAAACATATAGCAGAATCTGATATTGATCGCGTCTGGGAGAGTTTCTTTAAAGTCGATAAGGCTAGAACAAGGAGTTATGGCGGACAAGGATTGGGATTGAGTATCGCCCGAACAACCTTGATCAATCTCGGACATGGATATGGCGTTAGAAACGCTGACGGCGGAGTTGAGTTCTTCTTTGAAATCGCACTAAGAGATGGCAATGATGCCAAAAATGAAAATAATAATGACTCATGATCGGCGCAAAAATGAAAAGCGCATGGCAGTGGTTTCGTTGGGAAACCACTGCCCTTTGTTTTTTATGTCATTCTGTTTGTGCTAAAAGTGAGTTATCTTTACGCACGATGTTGAAAATATATTAGGCATATGATACAATCAATTTGGTCTCTAAAAATATGTCATGAGGAGGAAACATGAAAAAGAAGAACGCTCGTGCTTTCGGCGAATACATGAAAAAAATACGTGTTTTTCAATTCCTTTTCATTGATTTCTTTATTATCATTTTTACGTATATTCTCGCGATATTCACTTTGCATTATACTGGCGTTACTGGATTCAACTGGCGTATTGCAATGACTATTTTGCCGATTGTCGCTGTATTCAAAGTATTGGTATATTATATCAGCAAGCTGTATAAACTTATTCTCGATAACGTGGGATTTGAGGAAATACTGCGAATTTTCATCTCTGTGGCATTTACGAATTTCATCATAGGCGGTGTTTTTCTCGCAATTCCCGATATGGAATTCATCCCCGAAGTTTATTTGATATTTACAACCTTTTTTGAAGCGATCGTCATGGCGGCTCCCAGACTCCTAAAGCGCTTTGTCCAAACACTTTTCTTCAACCGTTTCAAAACCGGAGCCAAGAGGACGCTTCTCGTTGGCGCTGGAGCGGGTGGAAAACTTGTCTTGAATGAAATCAAAGGCAATCCCACGTTAAGCAACATGCCCGTTGCTTTTGTGGATGATGATCCGGAGAAAATCGGAAGGATCATGTCTGGATACAAAATTTATGGGCCGATTGCGGAAATCCCTAGGCTCATTGATGATCTTGACATAGAAGAAGTTGTCATCACGATCGCAAACATTGATTCGAAAAGATTTCAAGAGATCATTCAGATCATAGCTGAAAGGCCAGTCAAAATCAAAAGGATTCCCAAGTTCAAAGAACTCAAGAAAGACGCTCCGAAGACCTTGCTTGAGGTCAACGTCGAAGACTTGTTATCAAGAGACGTAATCGAGCTTGATGATGCCGGCATCATAGAGTTCATTCGCGGTAAGAAGGTACTTGTGACCGGAGCCGGAGGTTCGATTGGTTCTGAGCTTGTAAGGCAGATTGTCGGCTATGAACCATCAGAAATCTTGATGTTCGATATATACGAAAACGGCGTATATGATTTGCAGATGGAACTGGATCATCATTTATCGAAACATAATGCGGATAAGATTAAGCGCAAAGTGTTAATTGGTTCAGTATACAATTACGATCGCATGGAGTCGATATTCTCTGATTTCAAACCTGATTTGGTATTTCATGCAGCAGCCTACAAGCATGTTCCACTTATGGAGGATTCAGCGGTCGAAGCGGTCAGGACCAATATCATCGGAACTTATAACCTTTGCAAACTTGCTTCACAATTTAAAGTTGAGAAAGTTGTCTTGGTTTCAAGCGACAAGGCGGTAAGACCAACAAATGTAATGGGCGCGACAAAGAGATTTGCTGAGATGATACTTCAACACTTTAACAAGGTTTCCGAAACGAATTACTCGGCTGTCAGATTTGGTAACGTTTTGGGATCGAACGGTTCAGTGGTACCTCTTTTCAAAAAACAGATCGAACACGGTGGTCCTTTGACCGTTACTGATCGCAATATAATCAGGTATTTTATGACCATTCCTGAAGCCGTGAGCTTGATTCTTCAATCAGGAGCGTTTGCCAAAGGCGGTGAGATTTTCATTCTTGATATGGGAGAGCCGGTGAGGATCATCGACTTGGCAGAAAAGATGGTCATGCTTGCGGGACAAAGACCATATATAGATATCGATATTCAGATCACTGGATTGAGGCCGGGAGAAAAGATGTATGAAGAACTGCTGGTTGACAAGAATCGGGAAACAATTAAAACCGAGAATAAGAAAATCTTTATTGATTCCGAACAGGAAACCAAAGCGATAGAAACAGAAATCAAGGAAATCTCTGAGACTTTCGAGAAGATGTGCAATTCGGAAATCAAAGAGATGATCCGCAGCGTGGTATCCACTTACACATTCAAAAGTTGAAGGCGTGGCAACACGCCTTTTCTTATGGCTTTGAAATGGCGAAAACAAATAAGATTGCCAGCCGATGAACTTTTAGATTGACTTCATAAAAGGATAAGCACTTCATTAAATCATGCGAAAGTGGTACAATTAAATTAGACATTAAACTGTTTTACACCAGAATGCAGAATGATCGAGGTGGTGATCCTATGGCAGAGTTGGAAGTTGGAAACAAGGTCAGACTTGAGATCCGCAAACAAGGAATCAATGGCGAAGGAATCGGCTATCTAAACAGATTGGCTATTTTTGTCCCTGGAGCGATTGTCAAGGAAGTTGTAGATTGTGAAATCGTGGAGCTCTACAAGACTTATGCTACTGCCAAAATCGTTGATTTAGTTCGAATATCGACTAAACGGGTCGAACCACCATGCAAATTTTTCGAGCGGTGCGGCGGATGTCAGATGCAGCATATCGAGTATAAAGAACAGTTGAAGATCAAGCTTAGCATCATCCGACAAGCTTTGAATCGGTATACGAAGCTTTCCGATGATGAAGTAGTGGTCAAGAAAATGCTGGGGATGGACAACACATTCTGGTATCGAAACAAATCCCAGATGCCTTTTAAAAACACGAACTTCGGATTGTCTCTTGGTTTATACGCTTACGGAACCAACAATTTTGTCTACGTTGACGAATGCATGGTCCAAGATCGAAAGGTCAACGAAATCAACCGAGATTGCCTTTCGATCCTGAGAAAGTACAAACTTGCAGCCCATGATTCGATGAATCCGGAAGGAATCTTGCTGAATCTTGTCACAAGATATTTGCCATCATCCAACAAAGCAAGCGTAACTTTCATCGTCAGCGAGTATGACTCCGTATTGAAAAAAGTAGCTGCGGATTTGCTCAATAAAAACAGTGTGGTGGATTCCATAACGTATTCCGTCAACAAGCGTTCAAATCCCATGATGTTCGGAAAGACAGTTGAATTGCTTGCGAAGAAGCCTTACATTACGGATGTCTTTGAAGGCATGAAAATCAAGATTTCACCTGATGCCTTTCACCAACTCAATTCCGAACAGATGATCATTCTTTATCGAGAAATTGCCAAAGCAGCGAAACTTTCCGGTAAGGAAATTGTCGTCGATGGATATTGCGGCATCGGGATAACAACATTATTGCTTGCGAAGAATGCCAAAGAAGTCTACGGAATCGATTACTCTCAGGCTTCGATTTCGGACGCTAAAACAAACGCTCTGGAAAATAACATCAAAAATGTCCACTTTTTCGAAGATCATGTTGAAGGCGCATTGCCAAAGATTCTTCAAAGTGGCGTAAAACCAGACATTCTTGTTCTTGATCCACCGAGATCCGGCTTGCATGATACAGTTATGAAAGCAATCCTTGGCGCAAAGATCCCGAAAGTGATCTATGTCTCCTGCAATCCCTCAACTTTAGCAAAAAATCTTGCTTATCTGACCAAAGCATATGACATAGAATACATCCAACCGATCGATATGTTTCCTCATACTTCAAACGTCGAGAGTTTGACAGTGTTGAACTGCAAAACTGATTGACGGAAAGGATAATCATGCGTATCAAAGACTATATAACTCCAAAATCGATGATCTATACCGGCAAACACAAAGATATATCGACGAAGATAACCCATTATCAATACTCAGAAGATGAACTTCTAATTACGGAAGACTTTCATCCCGTTGAGAACAGAAAGCATTACATTCAAGTTCTAGGTCTTTCTGACATCGCAAAAATAGAAGCCTTGCGCGAGCACTACAAAATAAACTACTTGATACTTGAAGATATCTTCAATGTCCGCCAGAGAAACAAACTTGAACGAACGACTGATTTCTTGTTTGGAACGTTCCATATCCAATATCTGGAACACGGAAGAATCAAGTCAGATTACATGAGCGTGCTTTTCAACGAGAGCACTGTCATATCTTTCCATGAGACTGAACCGGTGTATTTGCATCCACTGATTGAGATGTTTCAAGCGAATGAAGAACTTCGTAAACTAGGCACCGATTACTTGTTCTATTTGATTCTCGATATGATTACAGACAATCATCTTGACATCTACGATCTGCTTGAGACGAAGATTGACAAATTTGAAGAGGATCTTCTTGAGTCAAAGAAAATCGATCAGGAGAATTTCTATCTTGTTCGAAAACAAATACTCAAACTGAAGAGCTGCGTAACCCCGGTTATGGAAGAACTAATCGAAAAACTCAGGCTCGAAAAAAATCTGTTCAAACCGGAAACAAAGAACTATTATGACGACTTATGCGACCATCTTCAGAGACTTGATAACCAGTTGGCGATGACTCGGGAGGAACAACGCCATCTTCTGGATCTTCTGATCAACAACCAGTCAAACAAGATGAACCAGATCATCACGACCTTGACTTTGTTTTCTGCCATTTTCATTCCCTTATCGTTTCTAGCTGGTTTTTTCGGAATGAATTTCATACATTTTGAGGTATTGAAATATGAACACGCACTTTTGTTTTTTATCGGCGCTTGTGTATTGTTGGCTACTGGGATGATTTTATTTTTCAAGAAGAAGAAATGGTTTTGACAACAACATCGAGGAGGAATAAACAGTGAAAACAGATTTGGAAATCGCTCAAGCAGCGAAGATGTTGCCGATTGAAAAGATCGCAGAAAAAATTGGACTAGATAAAAGTGATATCGAAACATACGGACCATATAAGGCCAAGATAAGTTTGAATGCCGTGCTCGACAAGAGCAGGTATAATAAAGACGGCAGAGTTATTTTGGTCAGCGCAATCAACCCAACACCAGCCGGTGAAGGAAAGTCAACTACGACTATCGGACTTGGCGACGCGTTGAACAAACTTGGATACAAGGCCATGGTCGCATTGCGAGAACCTTCGCTTGGCCCGGTCATGGGTGTCAAAGGCGGAGCTGCCGGAGGGGGATACTCTCAAGTCGTGCCGATGGAAGACATCAACCTTCATTTTACCGGGGACATTCACGCGGTTACTTCTGCGAACAATTTGATCAGCGCTGTTATCGATAATCACCTCTATCAGGGTAACTCACTGAAAATCGATCCCAACAAAGTTATCTGGAAGCGTGCCATGGACATGAATGACCGAGCTCTCCGCAGTATAACTGTCGGATTGTCCAGCCGTAAAGAAACACCAAGGCCAGACGGATTCGATATTTCTGTAGCATCCGAAGTGATGGCGGTTCTGTGTCTGTCCAAGAATCTTGAGGATCTAAGAAGAAGACTCGAGAAAATGGTTGTGGCCTATGACGTAGAAGAACGTCCAGTGACTGTTGCTGATCTCAAGGTAGCTGGCGCGGTGACCATGTTGTTAAAGGATGCCATCAAACCGAATCTTGTCCAATCGTTGGAAAACACTCCCGTGTTGATCCACGGGGGACCGTTTGCGAATATTGCCCACGGATGCAACTCTGTGATCGCTACCGAATTTGCCAGTAGGGCAAGCGAATTCATTGTGACCGAGGCCGGATTCGGAGCTGACTTGGGGATGGAGAAGTTCATGGATATCAAGAGCCGGGTACTTGGCAAAAAGCCATCGGCTGTTGTGATCGTCGCCAGCATCAGGGCGATGAAATTGCACGGAGGGATGGACAAGAAAACGCTCGGAGAAGAGAATTTGGAAGCACTGGAAAAAGGTTTGGAGAATCTAGACAAGCATGTGGAAAACGTCAAGTTCTTCAATGTTCCCAGCGTCGTTGCCCTAAACAGATTCGCAAGCGACACTGAAGCCGAGATCGATCTTGTACGCAGATGGTCAGAAAGAAACAACCAGGCTTTAGCTTTGTCAGAAGTGTTCACCAAAGGATCTACAGGGGGCATTGAGCTCGCCAAGAAAGTCTTGGATTTGATCAATGAAAACAAAGATAATGAAGACGCTTCACTGCTGTATAACCTAGATGAGTCAATAGAAGCGAAAATCACAACAATAGCGAGAAAAATATACGGTGCCGCCAAAGTCGAGTTTTCCGATAGGGCGAAGATGCAACTGAATACTTTTGCGCAGTTAGGTTGGGACAAGTTGCCTATATGCATGGCAAAGACGCCGCTATCATTGACCGATGACGCGAAAATATTGGGTAGGCCGAGAAACTTCACGATCACAATCAGAGAACTGAAACCGTCTTTGGGCGCAGGCTTCATCGTTGCCTTGACTGGAGAGGTCATGACGATGCCAGGTTTGCCCAAACAGGGTGCTTATGAAAATATGGACGTAATCGACAACAAGATTGTCGGTCTGTTCTAGGAGGAGAGATATGAAAAAAGAAATTAGGGATCTATCCCAAAAAATGCGTTCCTTGGGTGTGACAATCGCAAAGAAGACCGAAGAAGGCATTAGTAAGGCAAAGGATTCGATTGAGAACACCATTTTTGAGGAGAAGTTGCATCGCAGGTTCAACCTGGAAAATCCTTACAAGTTCCAGATCATCAAAGATCGCTCCAAAACGAATTTTATCAGTGCGATCCTGCCTAAAAACGCCAAGCGCTACGAAGAAGACGATGTGTTTGTTTTCTATGGCGATTTGGATTACAACAACCTCGAAAAGGGGAATGTGATTCGTGATTTAAGCAACAATGCAGATTATGAAATCAAGGAATTGATCGAAGTGAACATTCCTGTAAGCTATGAAGACAAGACCCATGAGGTTACAGGAACAGCGGCGGTCTGCGAGTTGTTATAATGGCGAGCACAAAAAAGGCGGAGTTCATTGATCTCTACAAGAAGCACATTCATAGACAAGGTTCTGAAGAACTCCTGAATTACCTTCTCTCCGAACAGAGTGATTTTTTCACTGCACCCGCATCCACCAGATTTCATCTGTCTCATGAGAGCGGATTGGTTGAGCATTCTCTAAATGTGTATCATGCACTTTGCGATTATCTTGATCGCGATCGCGTCAAGAACGAGTATAATTTAGCTCCGACTTCGGAAACAGTTGCCATTGTCGCACTTCTACACGATTTGTGCAAAATCAATGTATATCGCAAATCCTCACGGAACGTGAAAGACAAGACCGGCCAATGGATACAAGTGCCAACTTATGATTATCAAGATGATATTCCGTACGGCCACGGTGAGAAATCGGTATACATCATTTCCGGATTCATGAAGCTTACCCGTGAAGAGGCATTTGCGATCCGTTATCACATGGGTTTTTCTGATACCGAAGACAAAAACAACGTGTCAAGGGCATTCACCTTGTTTCCGCTGGCGTTTTGTTTGTCGGTCGCAGATATGGAAGCGACATTCCTCGTAGAAACTGAAGATCAATAGATTCCAAGAAGGACTTCATGATTATTGAAGTCCTCTTTTTTAAATACTGTGAAATTCATACCGGTTGTGATATAATCTTATTCGTTTGAGGTGACATCATGTCAAAAATTCACGACCTTACCGAAGGTTCAATCATCAAGAAACTTTTTTCAATCGCCTTTCCCGTATTATTGACTTCGATTTCGCAAATGGCCTACAATCTCACCGATCTTTTTTGGGTCGGTCGCGTGGATGAAATCGGACTTGTTGAAAAGGAAGCTATCTCAGCAGTAGGAACCGCCGGATATATCGCTTGGTTCGCTTTTGGACTGATCATGATAGCCAAGATCGGAACCGGGGTCAAGGTCGCTCATTCAGCTGGCGAGAAAGACATGGACAGACTAAGCAAGTTTGCCTCAAATGGACTCTTGCTGCAGGTGTTTGTGGGTTTATTTATTTCTGCAGTCATCATTCTTTTTCGCAGACCGATTGTCGGTATCTTCAACATCGAATCTTCACAAGTGGTCTCATATGCCATAGAGTATCTTTCGATAACCGGTGGTCTAATAGTTTTTCAGTTCATTTCCAGCGGATTTGCGGCGATCAACGAAGGACTTGGAAAAACAAAGACGAATTTCAAGATCATGTCCGTCGGACTGGCCATCAACATCGCTTTGGATCCGCTTCTGATTTTAGTATTTCGCATGGGAGTAACCGGCGCGGCGATTGCGACAGTCATCGCTCAAGCTATCACAGCCGGAGTTTTCTATTTGCATTATCGCAAATATAGCACCGATGTTTTCCGATTTCATCTTGATGCTTTCGATTTAAAGACGATGAAGAACATCATCAAAGTCGGATTGCCTGCGGGAATCCAAAGCATGGTATTCACGACAATATCGATATATATCGCCAGGATGGTCTTTGGTTTTGGTGAAGATGTCATGGCAGCCCAAAGGATCGGAACGCAGATTGAACAGTTCACCTGGATGATTGCTGGAGGTTTCCAGACAGCATTGACCGTATTTGTCGGTCAGAACTTTGGCGCAAAGCAGTTCGTCAGGATACGCAAAGGATTTGGAGCGATATCGATGATGTTGGTTCCTTATTCTGCGATCATCGCCTTAGCGCTGTTTTTCATCCCGGCATTTCTGATTGGAATATTCATCGACGATCCGATAAGCAAACAGTACGGCATCCGGTATCTGGAAATCATCAGCCTTGCCCAGATCTTCATGATGCTCGAGTCGATTGGTGCAGGCATGTTCAATGGCATAGGAAAAACATATATTCCTTCGATTGTAGGGATTGCGGGCAATGCATTGCGGATACCCTTCGCCCATCGATTGGTATTGACGATGGCCGAAGAAGGGATCTGGTGGGCGCTGAACATTTCCGACATCATCAAAGGAGCCGTTTTGTTTATGGGAGCGTTCTTTGTCCTGTTCTTGCTCGATCGGTTGCGCACCAGAAAACCCGGAGGTCCCAGAAGAGATCTGCTTCAACCTGAAGCTGCGTGAAAATAATATTTGTTTGGTTGTCGGGTGGTCATACCGACAACTTTTTTTATCGCGTTTTTGTCGACCCATCGAGCACATTTATCGCTGATGTGTTACAATTATAAAGACAAATGGCAAAGGTGGTGTGCATTTTGGATTGGTATTACTGGGTATTATTGGGATTGATTGTCTCGCTTATTGCATTCGTCCTTGCTCTGTCTTTTATCTTGGCGCGATCCTTATATCATCCAAAGAGATTGACTAATCTCCAGGCCAGAAACAAAGAGATTGAACGTAGTCCGGGTTTGATCGAGGAATACGAAAAATGGTCAGAGACCAAATATATCGTCAAATCCCGCCATGGCTACGAGTTGGCGGTTTATCATATCCCTGCACCTACGCCTTCGAGAAATTATGTTGTGATAGCACACGGCTATTCTTACACTCATTACGGAGCAGCGAAATATGCTCGGTTGATGCGTGAACATGGTTTCAACATTGTCACGTTCGATGAGCGCTTTCACGGCGACAGTGGCGGCAAAAATTGCACTATGGGATATTTTGAGAAACATGATCTATATGATGTGATCACGGATACGTTTTTGAGATTTGGGGATGACATATTTCTCGGAACTTATGGTGAATCGATGGGTGGAGCTGCCGTTCTTTTGGAACAAGCCTTTGATGAAAGGGTGAAGTTTGTCGCAGCGGACTGCACATTCGCCTCCCTCGATAAACTGTTGGCATATCAATTGAAACGCAAAACAGGAATGCCTCCATGGCCTTTCATAGCGATTGCCGGGTTGATCTTTCGTTTGGCTACTGGCGCTAAAATGACTTCTATCAAGCCCGTTGAAGCATTGAGACATTTGCGAGTTCCTTGTTTTCTTGCCCACGGTGAAGAAGACACTTTTATACCTCAACATAATAGCCAGATCTTGTATGATGCTTGTCCGAGTGATAAAACCTTATTCATTGGAAGAAATCATGCAAAACACACTGATGCCTCGAGATACAATCTCCAGGAATATCGGGAAGCTTTGGCCGATTTTCTGAAAAACAAAGTAAAAGTTCCAGGACTATAGAGGTGAGCACATGTACGATTCGATTATAATTGGCGCCGGCGTCATTGGAGCCAACATAGCTAGAGAACTGGCACGATACGACCTAAAGATTGCCGTTCTTGAAAAAATGAGTGATGTCTGTGAAGCCACTTCAAAGGGAAATTCAGGCATCGTTCACAGCGGATATGACGCAAAACCAGGAACTTTGAAAGCTAAATACAATCTTACCGGTAATCAAATGATGCCTGAACTGTGCAGAAAATTGAACATTCCGTTTCGTCAAAATGGATCTTTGACAATTGTTTTCAATCAAGAAAAAATGGCCGAGCTTGAAAAACTCATTGAGCGAGGAATCGAAAACGGGGTTTCAGGCCTGATGATCCTTGATCGTGAGACCACGATGAAGTTGGAACCTAACTTGAATGATGCAGTAGTTGGCAGTTTGTATGCGCCGACCGCAGGAATTGTCGATCCCTTCCAGTTGACGATCGGCCCGGCGGAAATTGCGGTTCAAAACGGCGTAAAGTTTTTCTTGAGTACGGAAGTCACAGGGCTATACAAAACAAAACAAGGCTTTTTGGTTAAGACAAACAACGGCAATTTCGAAGCCTTGACGGTTATCAACGCCGCAGGTGTTTTTGCGGATGACATCAACAATTGGATCAGCGAACGCAAAAGATTGATTAGACCGAGAAAAGGCGAATATTGCCTTTTCGACAAGGAAGTTGGGAATCTCGTCGAACATACGATATTTCAACTTCCCTCAGGTGTTTCGAAAGGCGTGCTGGTCACACCGACCGCAGAAGGGAATTTGCTCATCGGGCCAAATTCACTTCCGGACAACGACAAATTTGATATCTTGACTTCTGCAGAAGGCATCCAATATGTTCTTGATACGGCGAAAAAGAGTGTCAGAAACTTACCGACAAATCAGATCATTACCGGTTTCGCCGGACTTAGAGCTTCGGAAAAAGACGGAGATTTCGTCTTAGGAGAACCTGAGGACGTACCCGGATTCTTCAATGCACTAGGGATAGAATCTCCTGGCCTTACCGCTGCGCCGGCCATTGCGGTTGATTTGGCCACTTGGGTAGCTGAATATCTGCGTGCCCAGTTAAAAGCCGAATACATCGAAAAGCGAGTCGAATATCATCGCTTCGCTGACTTGTCGACTCAGGAGAAACAAGAACTTTTCAAATCGGATCACGATTATGGAAAAGTGATATGCCGCTGCGAACTAGTGACGCTCGCCGAGATCAAGAACGCTATCAGAAGACCTTTGGGAGCCACAACTTTGGACGGAATCAAAAGGCGAACTCGCGCTGGCAGCGGTCGCTGTCAAGGTGGGTTCTGCTCACCCAGAATTCTCGAAATATTGTCAGAAGAATTAAGAAAGGATATCCGCGAAATTGTCAAGTCCAGCGAGAAATCTACTTATCTTGTCGGCTTTGACAAGGATATGCTTTAGGTGACCTTCATGGAATATAGAGATCTTGTAATAATCGGCGCTGGTCCTGCAGGACTTGCGGCCGCAATATCGGCATATGAACAAGGAATCAGAGACATTCTCATCCTTGAACGGGAGAATTTTCTTGGCGGGATTCTCAATCAATGCGTTCATAATGGTTTCGGTTTGCACACTTTCCATGAAGAACTCACCGGTCCTGAATATGCTTCCAGATATATTGACAAACTTAGCGATTTGAAGATTGAATACATGCTTGAAACAATGGTGATCGACATATCTGAAATGCGAAATGTCATCGCCATTAACGAAAAGCGCGGAGTGATGGAAATCCAAGCGGGAGCGATAATCTTAGCTATGGGTTGTAGAGAACGGCCGAGAGGAGCACTCAACATCCCTGGTTCTAGGCCATCAGGCATATATTCGGCAGGGACTGCACAGAAGTTTGTCAATCTGGATGGTTACCTTCCAGGAAGGGAAATCGTTATCCTAGGATCCGGCGATATCGGTCTGATCATGGCCAGACGGCTTACTCTTGAAGGCGTGAATGTCAAAATGGTTTTGGAAATTCTGCCTTATTCAAGCGGACTCAAGCGCAATATCGTCCAATGCCTTGACGACTATGACATCCCTCTGAAATTAAGCCATACAGTAACTAAGATCCATGGGTCTGAACGGATCGAGGGAGTTACTGTTAGTCAAGTTGACGAGGACTTGATGCCGATCCCTGGAACTGAAACGTACGTAAGTTGCGACGCTTTGTTGTTGTCAGTCGGCTTGATACCAGAAAATGAACTATCAAGGAAAGCAAATGTCACAATTAATCCCAAAACCCAAGGACCGATCGTCAATGAACGCTTGGAGACTTCAAGACCGGGAATTTTTGCGTGTGGAAATGTTTTGCATGTCCACGATCTTGTCGATTATGTCAGCGAAGAAGCGGCCCTTGCGGGCAAAAACGCCGCCGACTTCATCAAGAATGTGTCTTCTGAGGGACTAGAGGTTGAGATTTTTGCCGGAGACGGTGTTCGTTATACTGTTCCGAACAAGGTAAATCCGATAAATGTGGAAAAGTATCTTCCGGTCCGTTTTCGCGTCACCAAAGTATTCTCTCAGGCGACAGTATTAGTTGAATTTGACAATTTGCCAGTACACAAGAAAAAGAAAACAATCATGACCCCCGGGGAGATGGAACAGGTATTTCTACCCAAGTCATGGTTTACAGAGAGACCTTTTTTAAGAAAAATAACCGTGCGAATAGAAGGCGATGAAAATGCGTGAATCACAAAAACTGACTTGTATCAATTGCCCTATGGGTTGCGAACTTGAAGTCAGTTTCACTGACTCCGGTGAAATAATCGTTAGTGGATATAAATGTTTGAAAGGCTTGGACTATGCAAAAAAAGAAGTGATGAACCCAACGAGGACCATAACTTCAAGTGTTCCAGTCGTTGATGGCGAAATGGCCATGGTTTCGATAAGAACCGATCGTGATGTTCCCAAAAAGCTGATCCGCGATTGCATGATGTTGCTCAAGGACATGAAAGTAAATGCACCAATCAGCGCTGGTGACATAATCATCGAGAACATATGTGGCACAGGAGTGAACTTCATTGCCACGAGAAGCGTGAGGAAAAAATGACAGATAGAACCGTATTTTTGACTTTGGCTGGCAAAGTCGAAATCGTCACAAAAGATGAATATGTGACAAGCATATGTATAGTCGATAACATCGTCGATCTTGTCGAACCGCAAACCGCCATCTGCCAAAATGCGAAAAGACAGATCGAAGAATACTTCGCACATGAACGAAGTCATTTTGATCTTGCCTATAACTTGGACGGGACAGAGTTTTTCAAATCAGTGTTAAAAACACTCGCAAAGGTTCCTTATGGAGAGACGATATCCTATAAAGAACTAGCCTTGCGTTCAGGATATCCGAGAGCGTCTCGAGCCGTTGGGTCAGTGATGCGAAAGAATCCGCTTCCAATTGTGATCCCGTGTCACAGAGTGATTCTTGCAAACGGCGATATCGGGAGTTTTACCGGCGGTGTGAGACTAAAGAAACTACTGCTTGATCACGAAAAATGATATGCATCTGATATTTAACAATGCCACGTGATTGTCTTGGACAAACACCGTGGCATCTTTTCTCTTTTGAATCCGCTTGACAAAAAAACCATCTGTGAGTATAATTTATTACGAGCTAACATGAGGTCATTTTTTTTGTATCTTATGTTAGCCACGGCTAACATCGGAGGTAGAAGATGACGTTAAGAGATATATTACCCGGAGAACAATGCATAATCAAAGGCATATATGTGAATAATCTCCGGAAACGGATAATCGATATGGGATTGACAACGGGTACAGTCATTACCGTAAAGAAATTGGCACCACTTGGAGATCCGATTGAAATTCATGTCCGTGGCTATTCGCTGACAATCAGAAATTCAGAGGCGCGGATGATCGAGGTTGACAAGATAGAGGCAAAACGATGATCAGAATAGCTTTGGCTGGAAATCCCAACAGCGGGAAGTCAACTTTGTTCAACGGCTTGACAGGAGCCAATCAATCGGTTGGCAATTGGCCTGGAGTTACGGTAGAGAAGAAATCCGGCCGGATCAAACACCATGATTTTGAAGCCGAAGTCATTGATCTTCCGGGCATCTACTCGTTGTCGACAATTTCGCTTGAAGAAGAGATCGCCAGCAAATACATCATCGACAGTAACATGGATCTCATCATCAACATTGTCGATGCATCGAATTTGGAGAGAAACCTTTACCTTACATACCAGTTACTAGATTCCAAGGCGCCGATGATCGTCGCCCTCAACTGCATGGACATAATTCAGAAGAAACTTGACAATATCGATATCCAGGCTTTGGAAGCTGAGCTACAAGTCCCGGTTATTCCAATCACTGCAAACAAGAAACAAGGAATCAAAGAATTGTTGAGTTTCATCGCCACATTTGATTATAAGAACCAAACACGCGATCATCGCTATTCGGAACCAATCGAGAATGTTATCACTGATTTCACAAGCATTCTCGGAGACAGGTTTTTAGCAGTTCGTTTTTTTGAAGATGGACTGAAGGCGATTGAAAGTGCAAATTTGAAACCGGAAAGCGTAAATAAAATTCTAGAGGCGCATCGTTGTGCCGCAGGCAAATTCGCAATCGATTTTGATATGGTGCTTCCCAACGACAGATATGATCGGATCATAACCGTATGTAACAAAGTATTGACTAAAAGCAGTGTTGCTTACGTATCCAAGACTGAGAAAATCGATAGTATACTGACACACAAATGGTTGGGATTGCCAATTTTCGGCTTGATCATGCTCGGTGTGTTCTTTTTGGCTTTTGGTCCAATTGGAACAACGATAACCAACTGGTTCGTCATGGGAATCGATTGGGTGATATCGAAAATCGGCGCCGGAGTCGATTCACTGGGAATGGCATCCTGGGTCTCGAGTTTGATCACCAACGGTGTTTTCGGTGGTTTGGCCGCAGTTGTTGGATTCTTACCTCAACTAATGATTCTGTTTTTTTTCCTGGCGATTCTTGAGGACTCAGGATACATGGCTAGGGCAGCTTTCATCATGGATCGTGTTTTGCGAAAGTTCGGACTTTCAGGAAAAGCGTTCATACCGATGCTTATCGGTTTTGGTTGTAGCGTCCCCGCTATGACAGCGACTCGGACCTTGGATCGTGATGAGGACCGCAAAGTAACGACGATGATCATTCCATTCATTTCCTGTGGTGCGAAGGCGCCCATCTATGGCGTTTTTGCTGGGGCACTGTTTTTCAGGTACTCTTACCTGATAGTTTTTTCAATGTATTTGCTTGGTATCATCGTCGCAATTCTTTCCGCGATTCTCTTCAAAAAGACGATACTCAAGAGTGCAAGTGCAAACTATATCATGGAACTCCCTGAATACCGTTCACCGACCGCAAAAAATACATTCCTCCATACATGGGAACGATCAAAAGGTTTCCTTATCAAAGCCGGAACTGTATTGTTAGGCGCATTCATCATTATCTGGTTTTTCAGTTATTTCGGTTTCGTCGACGGCACATTCAGGCTGTTGGCTGACGAAGAGATCGAGCATAGCATCTTAGGCGCGATCGGCAAATTCTTGTTGCCGATATTCCAGCCTATCGGGTTTGATTCATGGAAGTCGACCGTTGCGATTCTTACCGGCTTTATTGCCAAGGAGTCAGTAGTTGGCACCTTGGGTATCCTTTATGGCGTAACAGGCAATGTCGTGGACAACGGAACGCTGTTGTTTGAGCCGATCCGTGCTGCCTTCACGCCTGCTCAAGCATATGCTTTCATGACTTTCGCGTTGCTTGCGACGCCATGCATCGCAGCTTTGTCAGCGATGCGAAAGGAACTCAATTCTTGGAAATGGTTTACGTTTGCGGTGGCGTACGAAATGATTGTCGCATATTTGGTTTCCTTGGTGATCTATCAGCTTGCCAGACTTGAGCTTGGAACCTTCCTTTCGATATTGTTTGCCATCATGGTATTGGCCATAGTTTTCTTCACTATTCGGAGGTTTATCGTCAGAAAAGGTGTAGTCTGTGGATCTTGTACAAGCTGCGGTCTTAAAGACGAATGTGCTTTACCGAAGAAAACCGAGTTTGATGCGTTATTGGAAACCAAGCAGAAGGATGATGTGAAATGAGAACGACTCATCTTTACAGCGAGTCGCTTGAGGATTATCTTGAGGCGATCTACATTTTAGGCGGGCATAACGTTCGTTCAGTCGATATAGCCAATCATCTTGGGGTATCCAGAGCTAGCGTCAACAAGGCCGTTAACAACCTCATGGAAAACAAGCTTGTTTCAAAAATGCTTTACGGAGACATCTCATTGACCGAACAAGGCCTTGCGATTTCCAGAAAAGTTGAAAACAAACACCGGATTTTAAAGCAATTTCTGACCGAAGTTCTCGGAGTCGAGGACAGCCTGGCCAACAAGGAAGCTTGCGGTATTGAGCACAACATTTCGGACGACACCGCAAAGAAGATTGAACGACTGCTCAAACAAAACAAATAACCTATGGATTGCCTAAGTCTTCAAATTGATCTCAAGGACATCAATTTGAAGACTTTTTCTTTACAAAAAAAACGCCATTTCTCTGGCGTTTTTGAAGTATCTTATGCAAGGTGAATCAAGTCAATTGGCTCTTGTGGTTTCACGTTCAATCAAGGCAACGTCGACTTGGTGATGTTTTTGGGTCAGTTCGGTCTTGGCAATCAATTTCACCAGTGTTTCGACCGCATATTTACCGATAGTATGTTTGTCTTGGGCGATGGTAGTCAATTTCGGTGAGAAAATGCTGGCGAGCTCGATATTGTCGAAACCAATGACTTGTACGTCTTCCGGAACGCTTTTGTTATTGTGTTTCAAACACTGGATCACATGCATAGCAATCAAATCTGAATCGCAGAAGATTCCGTCCGCATCGGGATTTTTGTCGATGAAATTTTGGATGTAATCCTTGCTTGGAGACTTGAACTCAAGATCGAAACGGCGACAAGCCAATCCGTGTTTGGCAAGTTGTTGTTCAAAGCCCTTGCTGCGAGCCTGAACGGTGATCAATGGACTTGGGCCACGAAGATGCAAAATGTTTTTGCAGCCTGTCGAAGCGAGCTTTTCTGCTGCGAGTTTCCCGCCGTTTAGATTATTGCTGGAAACGGAGGGTATTTGGTCGGAAAGTTTATGATCTATGGTTATGATAGGAATGTTGAGATTTTGGTAATCGCCGATCCTCGTAGTGTTCGCAATGATGATGATTCCGTCGATGCTATATTGCTGGAATACACGGATGAACTTCGTCTCTCTTGCTTCATCGTCTTGGGAATTACAGACCATGATGTGATAATCGTACTCGATCGTGTAATTCTCGATTATTTCAAGCAATTCAGCGAAATAATAAGACGTCATGTGCGGTACGATGACGCCGATGATGCGCGATTGTTTCTTGAATAAAGATCTTGCAAGTTCATTTGGAACGTATTGAAGTTCTTCGATTGCATTCAAAACAAGGGTTTTTGTCTCGTCATTGACATAGCCTTTATTGTTGATGACTCGAGATACGGTCGCCACGCTGACGTGGGCTTTCTTGGCGACGTCTTTGATAGTTGCCATATGACCACTCCCCTCTATTTTTATTATAGCGAAAAAAACCAATAAAAGAAGCGTTTACAGAAAAAAACGCATAGTATCGTGGACAGATCATGTTCCATACGCTAAACTATGAATGTAAGGAGGGATAACTTGGAAAAAACAAATCCGAACCTGAGATATTTGTTCATCTACCAGATATATGTTCGCAATTATTCCAAGGCTGGCACTTTTCAAGCCGTTATTGATGACTTGGAGCGGATTAGAAATCTAGGTATTGACATGATCTATCTTTTGCCGATACATACGATTGGAGAATTGAACCGTAAAGGCTCTTTAGGCAGTCCATATTCGATCAAGGATTATTTGGAAATCAATCCGGAGCTGGGAACGATCAACGATTTTCAGCGTTTGATCGAAGCTACACACGATATGAAGATGAAACTCATGATCGATATCGTATTCAACCATACCTCGAGAGATTCTCGTCTGTTGAAAGATCATCCGGAATGGTTTTACCGAAATGAAAAGAACGAACCTGCAAATCGCGTTGGCGATTGGTGGGATGTTGTCGATTTGGATTATTCCTCTGATAAAGCTTTGTGGGATGAATTGATCGAGACATTGATGGTTTATGCCGACATGGGAGTTGACGGATTTCGCGCCGATGTCGCCAGCATCGTTCCCCTCGATTTTTGGCGTCAGGCTCGAAAGGTGATCTCGAAGGAAAGAAGAGACATTATTTGGCTTAGCGAATCGGTTCACGGTCCATTTGTCAAAGAAATACGGGATCGCGGATTCGATTGTGCTTCGGAATCCGAAATATACCAAGTTTTCGATATGGCCTATGATTACGATGTGAGGCCATTTTTGGACGGGTATCTTGATAAAAAGATATCGTTGAGAAATTATCAAGAAGCTATTTTAGCTCAGGAATGGACATATCCGAAAAACTATGTAAAACTGAGGAATATCGAGAATCATGATACAAGGAGAATTGCCGACTGGCTTGATGGTGATCTCGATCGGATCATGAACCATACTGCATTCATGTTTTTTCAAAAGGGTGCGACGATGATATATAACGGTCAGGAATTTTTGGCCAAACATCGGTTGAGTTTGTTTGAAAAAGAACAAATTGACAAAAATGGTGATATCTCGACATTCATCATGAAACTTGCAAAATTGAAAAAAAGCAAACTGTTTGTGTCTGGAGTCTACAAAGTCATTTTCCCGGAAACTGAAGACGTGGCAGGCATAAGCTATGAAGACGACAGTTTGCTGGTTATAGGGATCTTCAATTTGGGCGGAGTAACTGGTGCAATTAAGATTGGCCTACCTGACGGCAAGTATCGAAATTATTTGGACGGGAAAATCATGACAGTCAAAAATGGCATGATCGGCCTGGCCAAAGAGCCGGTGATTCTGAGAATCCAGAAATAACTTGAGATTATGACTTTAAACCAAATAACCACACTGATGACGGTTATTTGGTTTTTCATTGCCTTGATTCATGGTATAATTCACTCAAGGATGTGTTTGATGTGTCGAAGCAGCGTGTTAGTGTGATTGGCGCAGGACTGGCAGGAGTTGAAGCCAGTTTGCAACTTGCCAAGCGCAATGTACAAGTAGACCTTTATGAGATGAAGGGAATACGTTTGAATCCGGTCCAGAAGTTGAAAACCTTCGCTGAACTGGTATGTTCAAACTCTTTTCGCAGTGATCAATTGGAAAACGCTGCCGGGTTATTGAAATCAGAACTTCGTCTTTTGGGTTCAGAAGTGATGCTGGCTGCGGATCGTTTCAGGATTCCCGCAGGCAGCGCTTTGGCCGTCGATCGAAACGCTTTTTCAGAATACCTGACTGATAGAATTAAGTCTGAACCCTTGATCAGGATAATCGAGAAGGAAGTTGTCGAGATTCCTGAAGGCGTGGTAATCGTAGCTAGCGGTCCCTTGAGCAGCGATCCGCTTGCAAAAACGCTGCGCAAATTAACAGGAGAGGAATCACTCTATTTTTATGATGCGGTAGCTCCGATAATCGATTTCACATCAATTGATATGGAGAAAGCCTATTTTAAGAACCGTTATGACAAAGGCGACGGTAAATATATCAACTGTCCAATGACAAGAGCTGAGTATGACTCTTTTCATGAAGCCGTTCTCACGGCTGAATGCGTCGAGTCAAAAGATTTCGAAGAAAAGATTTTTGAAGGATGCATGCCCTTTGAAACGATGGCAAGGCGAGGATATGATACCTTGCGTTACGGTCCGATGAAACCCGTGGGACTAGCCCAAGAAGGCAAGGACAAACCGTATGCGGTCGTGCAGTTGCGCCAAGACAATCTCGCTGGGAGTCTTTACAATATAGTTGGATTCCAAACGCATTTGACATTTCCTGAACAAAAACGGATCATCCGGATGATTCCCGGACTCGAAAACGCCAGAATCGTGCGCTATGGAGTCATGCACAAGAACATTTTCGTCAATTCGCCAGCGACTTTGACAGCTACATATCAACTAAAAAAACATCCCGATATCTTTATTGCCGGACAATTGAGCGGTGTAGAGGGATATGTCGAGTCAATCGGATCGGCAATGGTTGCGCAATACAACGCGTATCGCCGGATAAACGGATTGGAACAAAAAGAGTTTCCCCAAGAAACGATGATCGGAGCACAAGCCTTCTATTTGGCAAATGCCGATCCGAAGCATTTCCAACCGATGAACGCCAATTTTGGATTGATGATGTCGCTTGAGGCCAAACATCGCAAGCACGAACGCAAGACTCTTTTCGCCAATAGGAGCATCGAGGCAATCAAGTCGTTTATGGAGATGAATGATTTTGACAAACAATGAAATTGTCCAAATGTACCAAAACCGTCTGCGAGATGAACTTAACTATTCGGTCAATACCTTGACCGCCTATATGGAAGATGTTCAGACATTGACAAACTTTCTGGATTCTGAGGATTTGGGAAGTCTGTTCCTTTTGACCGACAGGATAGCTCGTTTCTATGTTTCGAGTCTGCATGGAAAATATCGTCCAAGTTCAATCAGAAGAAAAATCAGCAGTGTAAAATCGATGTATAAATTTCTTGTGGCAGAAAAATTTGTCGAAAGAAATCCTTTCGACAATATTGTCTTGCCCAAAGAGCACAAGATCTTGCCCAAATTTGTTTATGAGAAAGAGATGGGTGAGTTCTTGAATCGGGTTGATCTTTCTTCGGACATCGGCATTAGGGACATAGCGATTTTCGAACTCTTATACGGATCCGGTCTTCGCGTTGGGGAATTGATCGAAATCAAACTCAATGACCTTGATTTTTTCAACCGCACGTTATTGGTCCACGGAAAAGGATCAAAAGATCGTTATGTTCCGGTACATGATTTGGCAATCAGTCGAATCAGGGGTTATTTGGAAAAAACCAGACCCGTTTTCCTTGTACGTTCACGAATTCAGGATGAAGGTTGGCTTTTCCTCAATTTCAAGGGCGGAAAACTTAGTTCCAGAGGGTTGCGAAAAATATTGGAAAGCGAACTTGACAAACAAGCTTCAACGCTTAAGATATCACCGCATGCGTTCCGCCATTCGTTCGCAACGCATTTGTTGGATCATGGCGTTGATTTGCGAACGGTTCAAGAATTGCTTGGCCATGTCAGTTTGTCCACAACCCAGATATATACAAAAATATCCAAAGAGAGGTTGAAAGAAGTATATATGAAAACACATCCTCGGGCGAAAATGAAATGATGAACATTACAATCATCGCAGTGGGGTCTTTGAAAGAGAAGTACCTTACGGAAGGCGTCAACGAGTATATGAAGCGGCTTGACGCATTTGCCAATGTAGAGATCATCGAGATAGAAGAAGAACCGTCGAAAACGAGCGTTACTGTTGGCGATATCGCCAGGATTCTTGAGCGCGAGGGCCAAAGGATCACAGATAAGATCAAGCCCGGAAGTTATGTGGTCGCTTTGGATATCGAAGGAGACCATATCAGCAGTGAGGGATTCGCCAAAATGCTTGGTGATATCGGTAGTTATCAAAGTTCGAATATCATCTTCATTATCGGTGGCTCCTGGGGGTTATCGGATTTTGTGAAGTCAAAAGCCGCAAAGCGCCTTTCCTTTTCGAAAATGACGTTTCCGCATCAATTGATGCGCCTTGTTTTCGTCGAACAACTTTATCGAGCTTTCATGATCTCCAGCAATCGCAATTATCACAAATAACCAGTTTGAGGTAAGAATGTTAAAATGAAGATCGCGATCATGCAATTTTCCGGTACTGGAAATACATACTACATAAGCAATCTGTTGCGGGATTTTCTATCAACAGCCCAAAGCACGGTTGATTTGTATCCGATTGAAAAAATTTCTGATCCGAATCAGATTATTTCTAAATGCGATCTTTTGGGTATCGGGTATCCCATCTATGGATCTGACATTCCCAAGCCGGTTCGCTCGTTGATCGAGCGTTTCGACAACTTTCAAGGTAAGCGGGCCTTCGTCTTCTGCACGCAGTTGATGTATTCTGGCGATGGAGCAGCCTATGTGGCCAAGATGTTGATCAAAAAAGGATTCTCGGTTCGGCAATTGGCCCATTTCAATATGCCGAACAACTTGACGGATTACCTGAATTTTTTGCCAGGATTCAAACCTTCTGTTAAATTCGAAAAACGTAAACGAAGACAAGCAGAACGTTTTGCGAAATTGATCTTGCACGATCGAAAAAGATTAAAGGGGATGAATATCTTTTCCAATGTTCTGGGTTTGTTGCAGAGATTTCCGTTTCAGAAATTTGAACAATCGATGTATGATCACGCAATCAAGATTGAAGCTAATTGCATTGGCTGCGGCCGTTGCGTGGATTTATGCCCAGTAGATAATCTGACTCTCGAGTCGGGGATATTGAAGGAAAACAATCGCTGTATATTGTGTTATCGTTGCATCAATCATTGTCCGGTGAACGCTCTGCACACAAGCAAAAATCACTTGACCAAACATCCTTATCAAGGCCCAGTTAATGGATTTAGGATTGATGATGTGATGAAGGAAATACTATCAGAGAGAACATAAAAAAAACCTGTCGGGGATTTGCCCTCGACAGGTTTTGTTATTATTTTAGTTGTGTGACTTTTGTGACGATCTTCTTGATGATCCTTACGGCTAATTCCATTTCCTGGATTGAGGCATATTCATAAGGCCCGTGAAAATTGTAACCTCCGGTGCCGAGATTTGGACACGGGAGTCCCATGTAAGTCAATCTTGCACCGTCAGTTCCACCCCTGATCGGTTCGATTATCGGTTCGAGTTCCGATTCGCGTATCGCGTCTATGGCGATGTCAATGATTTCTTTTTTAGAATCGAGTTTCTCTCGCATGTTGAAGTAAGAATCAGTTATTTCCAAATAACAGGTTTTTTCTCCGTATTTCTCATTAAGGTATTGACATGCGGCCAGAAAATCTTCCTTCTGTTGTGCGAACAAGGCAAGATCGTGATTGCGGATGATATATTCCATCACTGTCTTTTCAACGTTGCCGTTGATTTCGTGCAGGTGATTGAAACCTTCATATTTCTCAGTGATTTCCGGACGCATGTATTTTGGCAGTAAATTATCGAATTCATTGGCGACGCTTATGGCGTTCACCATCTTATTTTTGGCGCTTCCGGGGTGGACTGATTTTCCATTGATCGTCACCACCGCCCTAGCGGCGTTGAAATTCTCAAATGCGATTTCACCGACTTGTGAACCATCCAAAGTATAGGCGAAATCGGCATTGATTTTATCAATGTCGAGGTATAGAGTGCCGTTTCCAACCTCTTCGTCGGGAGTGAACACGACAACCAATTCTCCGTGTTCGATTTTCGGATCTTTCTGCAAGTCTTCGACTAAACCCATTATTTCCGCCACGCCAGCCTTATCGTCGGCTCCAAGCAAAGTGGTTCCGTCGGTGACGATCAAGTCTTGTTTGACGTTACCGTTCAGAGTTGGGAATTTTTCTTTTGTCATGACGATGTTGCGATCGGTATTCAATATGATGTCGCTACCATCGTAATTGTAGATGATTCTAGGTTTGATATTTTTTCCGCTGGCATCTGGAGAAGTGTCCATATGAGCAATAAGTGCTATTGTTGGAACTTTATGTTTGAGATTGCTAGGGATCTTTCCGATGACGTAACCGAAATTGTCGATGGTTGTCTTCACACCCATCGATTCGAGTTCTTGTTTAAGTAATCTTGCAAGTTCCAACTGCCCGGAAGATGAAGGGTATTGATCGGTATGGGGATCTGACTGGGTATCGATTTTGACGTAATTAAGAAATCGTTCGTGAACAAGCATAATTTATCCTCGCTTTCGTGTAAAAGTGTTATCATAATTATACAACAATTTAAATGAATTTTCCAAAAAATCAGATCCATCAGCAAATGATATCGGTAAGGTTGGATGAATATTTTGTCCCAGATATGCTATAATTGAAGCGAACGGGGTGATTGCATGTTAAACATCAAAATGCGAAAAAGATCAATCAGGGGAAGTTTGGCAAGACAACTGCTAAAAATTGTCGGTCGAATTCCTGATATTGCTTTTAGCACCGATGTCGATTTTGGCAGGCTTTATACTACACATCTTAGCGATAATTTCAAGTTTGGGCGAAAAGTGATGCATGAATGGTTTGATTTGGGAACTGCCCGGATGGAAATGATCGCAAGAACAAACATCAGACCAAGATACGCAATTTTCCAGATGCACGGCGGCGCGTATATTTCCGGATACAGTGACACTTACAGACGTTCGGCATTGAAATATATGAAAATGAAGGATGATCTAGCCGTGTTTTCTTTGGATTATCGATTGGCACCGAAGGATCCATATCCTGCAGCTCTTGAAGACGCGTATGCTGGATACATGAAACTTCTGGAAATCGGTTATTCACCCGAAAGAATCATTTTTGTCGGAGATTCCGCTGGCGGAGGCTTGGCCTTGGCTTTGGGACTTTACTTGCGCGACAATAAAAAACCCCTTCCAAGAGCAATGGTAACTATGTCTGCCTGGACAGATTTGGCAGCCGAAGGCGAATCCTACATTCGCAACAAGGATCTCGACCCGCTTTTGGGACAAGCTACGGAGAAGCTTGATGTCTATGCTTACGCGGGAAACAACGATCTACATGATCCTTACATCTCGCCTGCATACGGTGAATATCATGATTTCACCGATATGATGATGCATGTTGGGAGTTATGAAGTGATTGAATCCGACACGATCACTGTTGCCAAGAGAGCGTATCTTGCCGGAAATCATGTCGAAGTGACTATTTATAACGGAATGTTTCACGTCTTTCAACTGGCGTTTGGATTGATTCCTGAAGCCAAGAAAGCGTGGAAGGAAATCAAAGCTTACATTATAGGAAAATTCAGCGATTAATACTACGGAGTGTGGAGACATTGAGCAAAGAAATATACAAGGATTGGTTCAGGTTGGACAATGCGGCCAAGATATTTCCCGCGGTGTCCAACAAGAAGGAGACCAACACCTTTCGCGTCCAGATTGCATTAAAAGAAAAAATAAAACCCGAACTACTCCAACTTGCGGCGGATGCCATACTTGAAAGATATCCAATGTTCAAAGTAAGGCTAAAAACCGGCTTCTTTTGGAGTTATTTCGACTATAATAGCAGCCCCTTTCTTGTCGAGCCCTTAGCGCCGAAAGTTTGCGGAGAGATGAACCCAAAACAAAACAACGGCTATCTTTTCAAAGTGTTTTTCAGAGAAAACCTCATTGCCTTAGAAATTTTCCATTCGCTCGCCGACGGAGGCGGAGCAGTGATGCTGCTCAAGTCCTTGGTCTATGAATATTTGTATCTTTGCGGTTATGATGTGACTCCCGATAACTTGATACTCACAAAGGCAAGCTTACCAACTATCGAGGAATACGAAGACAGCCACGGGACCTACTACAACGCAAAAAACCGAAAACATGTTCCAGAAAAGAAAGCTTTCGGGATTAAGGGAACACCAATTCCTGAAGATCGGATCGGGCTTATTTCCGGTACGCTATCGACTTCAGAAATGCTGCAACTTGCACGGGAGAACCAAGCTACTGTAACCGAATATCTTTCAGCGGTGATGATGTACATGATTTATGTTACACAAATACAGTATCGCGAGCATTTGCGAGCGAACCAGAAACCGGTCAAGATATTCATTCCAGTTAATCTTCGCAAGCATTTTCCGTCCAAGACTTTGCGCAATTTCACGAATTTTGTCAAAACGGACATGGTGATGAATCGATCTGACATAAGTTTCGAGGAGATCCTCGCATTGGTCAAAGAGCAGTTCAAGAAAGGCATGACGAAAGAAGAACTGATCCGCAAGATGAGCGAGAACGTTGCATTCGAGAAAAACATATTATTGAGAATGATGCCTTATTTCATCAAGCGTTATGCTCTGAGGATCGGGTACAATATTATGGGATTGTCATTGAACACGATGAGCTTCACAAATATCGGGCGTGTAGATTTTCCGGAATCGATGAAGCCGCATATCGACAATCTATCCGCAGCTGTTTATTCCGGAAAATTCAATACCTTGAATATTGCGATCATGTCATTCGAAGACAAATTCAAAATCACTTTCACGCGTTCGATCATCGAAACTACAATCGAGAGGGAGTTCTTCCGCCATTTCGCCGCAATGGGTATGAAAGTCGAGATTGAAAGCAATTCTGTGGAGGAATATTGATGAAACATTGTGATAAATGTCAAGTCGACATCTTGACGAACAGAAAATATTGTCCCCTATGCCATCAAGTCTTGAGTGGAGAAAACGACCCCAATTTGATTGAGGTTTATCCGGAGTATGTTCCAATGCGACGGGAAATGTTGCCGATAACCAAAAAAGTCTTGTTGTTCATGACTTTGGTTTCCATTCTCATATTATTGGCTATCAACTTGCTTACTTGGCAAGATTCGTTTTGGAGTCTGATACCGATCGGAGGCATTCTTTATTTCTGGCTGATCGTCAGATTCGGAGTTTTGTCCAAACAGAATATCGCCTTCAAACTGGCGTTTTTGACGACTGTTCTCGTCGCAATATTGAATCTTATCGATCAGAATTACGGAGATCCGGAAACCAGAGGCTGGGCGCTCGACTATGTGACGCCATTTGCATTTTTGGCCTGTAACTTAGCAATCTCTGCGATCATATGGATAAGGCGCATCAACTATCGGGATTATATGATTTATTTGATGTCGATCATTATCTTCTCTTTGATACCGATCGTTTTGGCGCTTTTCAACGTAATCGAAACCAAATGGCCGGCAATATCGGCTTTAGGGACAGCTATTTTCATTCTCTTGTTCATCATCTTCTTTTTCCCAAAATCGATCAAAGAAGAGATACGCAAGCGATTCCATATGTAAAAACAAGAGCAATGGCCGCGGCTATTGCTCTTTCAATAAATAGAGGTATGGGAAATCGGGTTTTATAAATTCAAGTTTGGGAAGTTCCAAAGCAAACGGATTAGCTTTATCCAAGTCAAACACGATTCGCATAGCTGCTAGAGCTTGATTTTCGAGTCTGAATTGTTTGTTGGTTTTAAGATCTCCGTAAAGCGGATCTCCGATTACAGGATGTGTCAGATGCGCAAGATGTGCACGAATTTGATGCATGCGTCCGGTTATTAGTTCAACTTCAAGCAATGTAAGCCCGTTATGTTCATCAATAACAGAGTATGCGGTGACTATCTTCTGGGCTTTTGGTATGGGATTTGCGGATATCCTCGATATCCCTTTTCTTTCATCTTTTAGTAAGTATGCGACCAATACGTCTTCTTGTTTTGGCATGTACCCTTTGACCAAAACTTGATAGTATTTGCGAATTTTTCCAAGTTCTTGAAGTTTGTTGAGATTAGCCGCTACAAAAGCATTTTTGGCAAGAAGAACAAGACCCGGTGTGTTGAAATCGAGCCTAGTTATAACTGCGTAAGCCTTGTTTTCAAGTTCTGTCAACAGATCCTTGCCTTGATGGTGTTGTGCCGGATGGGACAAGATGCCTACAGGCTTGTCGACAATCAGGATATTTGTATCTTCATATACGATTTTCAGTTTCATTGTTCTCGCCTCGTCAAGATTATTATATAATACTTGCGACGATTTGTCAGATTTATGACAAATATGGAGGCGAAATGGAACAGATAAAAGCAGATACCAAAAATAAGACAAGTCTTGGATTCAAGAACTGGATGTTGATCTGGATCGTGGGGATGGCAGGTCAGATAGCCTGGAACATTGAAAACTCCTGGTTCAACAGCTTTGTCTACGAGAAGATCGGTTACCGTCCGGAAATCATTGCATGGATGGTCGGAGTCAGTGCGGCAGTCACAACTGTTGTCACTTTTGTTTTCGGGACATTGAGCGACCGTATCGGCAAGCGCAAGCCTTTTATTGTCATCGGCTATTTTTTCTGGGGCATAGCTACGGTTTTCTTTGGTTTGACGGAACTGATATTCCACTCTTTATTGCTTGAGGGAATATCGACCGCCTTCGGGATTGCGGCCTTCCTTGTCGTTTTAGCGGATGCGCTCATGAGCGGATTTGGTTCGGTAGGAAACGATGCCGGATTCAACGCTTGGACTACCGATATCTCCAACGAAACAAATCGGGGCAGGCTCGGAGGCGCGATAGCTATAATGCCGGTTTTCGCGACAATCATTGGCACTATAGGATCCGGGTTTATCATCGCAAAATTCGATTATTTCGGGTTTTTCATCATCATGGGCATTTTGGTTATGTCCATCAGCGTCTTGTCTCAAGTCTTGCTTAAGGATAACAAAGAACTGAAGCCTCGAAAAGAGGGTAGTTTCTGGAAGCAGTTTCTGTCAATATTCGATTGGGAGCATGTCCGCTCAAATAAAGAGCTTTTCTTGGTGTTTGTTTTTATGGCGACATATTTCATCGGATTCAACGTATACTTTCCCTATATATTAGTGTATCTTCAATATACTTTGGAAATCCCGGTTGAACAATCAGGAGTCATACTAGGCGCAGGTTTGATCGTGGCTTCAGTCATCGTCTTGCCGGCGGCCATCCTGATTGATAGAAAGCATCCTGTCTTGGTGTGCCTGTTGGCAATCTTTTCCAACACGATAGGATTGATCGTCGTAAGTTCGACGACCGCAATCCCAGTGTTGGTTTTGGGCATATTCTTGGTCGGGATCGGCTATATAGCTGTCGTCCAAGCCTTGACCGCATGGATGAAGAACTTGTACCCGCGCGAGAGCAGAGGGCAGTTCGAGGGTATGCGCATCGTTTTTGCCGTATTGGTGCCGATGGTTATCGGACCGGGAATTGGATCATTCGTAATCAATAAATTCGGGCCGTGGGGCACACAACAGATCACAGACACCATCTTCATCGACGGACCATTGCCACCGGCTTTGCTTTTCATTGTATCGGCTGTCTTGACACTGGTTTCTTTGGCACCGCTTTATTTTCTCGCTCAGACGCACAAGAAGAGAACAAAAATTTTGTCTGGGACAAACGAAGCTTAAGAACACGTATTATAGTCAGATATTAGGCTGAAAAGAAAGCTTGTTCGTGATATAATAACCATTGAGTACGGAGGTAGAACCATGTTGATATTGTTAGGGCCAAGCGCTTCAGGTAAAACTGAATCCGCAAAGATAATGATCAATCGCTATCCGATTTCTCGGGTTGTCACTTGTACGACAAGGCCAAAACGCATCAACGAGATTGATGGTTTTGATTATCATTTCATGACCGAGGATCAATTCCGTGAACATGAAAAGAACAACTACTTTGCGGAGACCGCAACGTATAACAACTATCTGTATGGCACTCCGATGAACGAACTCAAGGACGACAAACTTATCATTCTCGAACCGCAAGGATTGAAGTCTTTCCTCGAACTTGACGTGTGCGACGTTGTGGCAATATTTCTGAAGACCCAAGAGTCATGCCGCATCGAAAGGATGCGAGCCCGCAAAGACAGGCTTGAAGATGTCAAAAAGCGGATTGCACAAGACAGAATTGACTTCAACTACGAGAAAATCGAGGGACTCGATCTTATAATCGACACCACCAACCTCTCCCTTTCTGATCTTGCGGACATTATCTACTACAATTATCAGAAGATTCTTGCGAACAAGAAGATCAATCGTCATATGCAAGTCGATGTATCGGAGGGTAAATGATGAAAGATGAATTTCTGATCCGCCATGCAAGCGAGGAAGAATGTCCGATAATCCTCGAGTTCATCAAGAAAATCGCGGCATACGAGAAACTTTCAAATCAAGTCCAAGCAACACCGGAAGATCTCAATCAGGCAATCTTCGTCGACAAGACTTGTAATGTAATATTCGCAGTATTAAACCAAAAAATTATCGGATTCGCGTTGTATTTCTACAATTTTTCGACTTTCAAAGGCAAAAAAGGCTTGTATCTCGAAGATTTGTACATCGATGAAGAGTATCGGAAAATGCAATACGGCACCAAAGTGTTTCAGTATTTGATCGAACTGGCCAAAAGCCAAAATTGCGGTAGAATGGAATGGTCTTGTCTCGATTGGAATCAAAAGGCAATCGATTTCTACAAGTCTTTCAATGCCCGGCCGATGGACGGGTGGACAATATTCCGACTAGATGAAAAAGATATGTAAAACATGTAAGCATATCAGTGGATTATCAACTCGATATTTGATACAATTTGAGTGAAATTTTATTTTGGAGGACTATGCAATGGAAGTTAAAATTACTAGCGAAAACTTTAAAAAGGAAGTACTTGATTCCGAGATCCCTGTGATCATCGATTTCTGGGCAGCTTGGTGCAGACCATGCTTGATGCTCGGACCAATCATCGCCGAGATCGGCGAGGAATTGGAAGGACAAGTAAAGATCGGCAAGATCAACGTTGACGAGGAAGGTTATCTGGCAAATCAGTTCAGAATTTCCAGCATTCCGACCGTAATGTTGTTCAAAGACGGAAAACCAGCGAGCCAAGTTATCGGTTTATTGCGTAAAGAAGATTTGTTAAAACGTTTGGGAATCTAGCATGCATGATGTGATAGTTATCGGCGGAGGCCCAGCTGGAGTATCCGCCGCTGTCTATTTGAAGCGCTTCAAATTAGACGTGCTCATCCTGATGAAGGATGAGGGAACGCTGGCAAAAACCGATCATATCGAAAACTACTACGGATTCGAAAAACCGATCACAGGCTCAGAATTATTCCGCAGAGGCATCGAACAAGCGAAAAACATGGATATCACAGTCAAAGTCGAAGAAGTTCTAAATATCGACTATTTTGACACGTTCACCGTCAAAACCACCGTCGGAGAGCATCAAGGAAAAACCGTATTGTTGGCAACAGGTGCCAGCAAAGTCAATCTCAAAGTCAAAGGTTTCCATAACTTTGTCGGTAAAGGTATTTCCTATTGCGCCATTTGTGATGGATTCATCTATCGCAACAAGCGCATCGGCGTACTGGGAACCGGTGATTTCATGCATGAAGAACTTGAAGTCTTGAAGAACTTCTCAAAAGATGTAACGATCTTCACTAACAACGAGCCACTCACTGTCGACGTATCCGGTTTTCCAGTTGTCACTGAGCCGTTGACAGGCTTTGAAGGCGAGGAAGTCCTAGAGAAAATCACGACCGCAGACAAAGTATATCCGATCGATGCCTTGTTCGTGGCCATGGGGACCCCTTCGGCAGCTGATTTCGCTTTGCGGATGGGAGCTTTCATCGAGAAGAACAACATTGTTGTGGATCATGAGTACATGACGAACATTCCCGGGCTCTTCGCTGCAGGTGATTGCATCGGCGGTTTGCTGCAAATAGCTAAAGCGGTTGATGACGGCGCCAAAGCGTCAATGGCGATCCATCGGTACCTCAGAGCAAAAAAATAGAAGTATATCACATGTCGTAAAAAGTCTGTCAAGCAGACTTTTTTTATGTTATAATTTTGTTAACAGGTCTAAAGGAGAATGCACATGGAAGAACTCGCAAAATACCGGGAAAACATTGACGAAATTGACAAGAAAATCAGAGAATTGTTCTTGGATCGGATGCGCATCGTCGGGATGATTGCCGATCTCAAGATGACCAACGACATGACGGTCTATGATCACAATCGCGAGACGGAAGTTCTGAAAAAAAACCTTGATTTTGACGATCCTGCGGAAATGAAGCAATATTACCAGGAAGTCTTGGAAGCCATACTGAAGGTATCCAAAGATTATCAGAAAGCTTTGATTTTAAGGAGTACGTTATGAGATACATTGACTTGCGTAGCGACACCGTCACTGAATTGACAAAAGAGATGCGTTTAGCGATGCTTGACGCACCCGTAGGCGACGATGTCTTTCAAGACGATCCGACGATGAATGAACTTGAGGCGCTTGCGGCCAAGATGCTGGGCAAGGAAGACGCAGTATTTGTTCCTTCAGGAACATTCTCAAACCAACTTGCCTTGTTTACCCATTGTCAACAAGGTGATGAGGTCATCCTTGACCAAAACGCACATATCGTGATTCACGAATCAGGCGCATCTTCCATCATTGCCGGCGTGCAATTGTATACACTCGACAGCGTCAAGGGTATTTGGGACCTCAATAGACTCAAAACGGCAATCAAGGAACGGACCGTATCGACCACAAGAACTCGGCTTGTCTGTATGGAAAATGCGATCAATGGCAAGGTTTTGCCACTGGAATACATGAAATCGGTTTATGATTTGGCCAAATCCAAGAATCTTAAAGTCCATCTTGATGGAGCGAGGATCTTCAATGCGGCTCTGGCTTTGGGTTGCGACGTTTCAGAACTTGCCCAATGTGCCGATTCAGTAAGCGTCTGCTTGTCAAAAGGACTCGCAGCTCCGGTTGGCACTTTATTGGTGGGCGACAAAGAGTTCATCAGTGAGGCCAGGTGGCGCAGAAAATTGATGGGAGGCGGCATGCGTCAAGTCGGAATATTGGCGGCTTGTGGCAAGATCGCCCTTGAAGTCATGACCAAGAGACTGAATGTCGACCATGAAAATGCTGCGTACATGGCTGATCTTCTGCGCGAGATACCAAGGATCAAGATCGATGAAGACGAACGTGACATCAACATGGTTTTCTTCGATATCGACGATGATCGCAAATTCAACATGCATGAATATCTTTTAGAGAATGGTGTGAAGATCCTTCCTTATGAGGGTGTTTTTCGTTTTGTGACACATAAAGATGTCAACCGTGAAGACATCAAGCAAGCAATCGATCTTGTGAGAGCATATTTCCAATAACATGAGACGGCTGTTTGTCATCCATAGGCATCAAGATATGGACCTTGAAGGCACGATCTTGAAACGCAAGGCATGTCGCGGAATCATTTATAGAAACGGAAAACTATTGTTGATCCAAAGCGCAAAATATGGTGAGGTGAAATTTCCCGGAGGAGGAATCTCCGAAAACGAGAAAACCATCGACGCTTTGCGCCGAGAAGTATTGGAAGAAACCGGGTTTAAGATCAAAGCCAGAACGAAAGCTTTTGGCTCGACTTTGGAGTTAGCGAAGGATTTTGAAGGCAAATATGATATTTTCATGCAGGATTCGCGATATTACTTTTGTGATATCCATCCCGGGCAATCAGATTTGCAGCTTGACGATTATGAATTGGAGTACGGTTACGCTCCGGTTTTTCTTTCGCTTGAAGAAGCGATTTCGATTAACAGATCACTTGAATCCAACGATCTGATTCCGTGGAAAGAGCGTGACACATTGATAATGGAAATGTTGCGGGATGTGAATCATGAGAATTAATGTGTATATCAGTTCCACAGGTCTATGTTCTCGTCGCGAGGCTGACAGGATGATCGTTCAAGGCCGAGTGAAGCTCAATGGAGTGTTAGCCACCACCGGCATGGATGTTAGCGAGTTTGATACAGTCGAAGTTGATGGGAAGAGATTGATGAACCGTGGCGATGACGACGTCTACATCTTGCTCAACAAACCGCGCGGCATCATCAGTACTACCGAAACAGCGAAAAAAGACAATATGGTTGACTATGTCGGCTATCCGAAACGGATATTTCCGGTAGGGAGATTGGACAAAGACACTTCCGGCTTGATCATCTTGACCAGCGACGGCAACATTGTTAACCGGATATTGCGGAGCGAGAACAATCATGAAAAGGAGTACCGTGTCCAAGTCGACAAACCGGTATCCGAAGATTTTCTCAAACAGATGGTTGAAGGCGTGGTCATCTACAACCCCGCAAAACACAGACATGAGAAAACGATGCCGGCAGACGTCAAACGCAACAGCAAGAACACTTTTACAATCATTCTGACGCAAGGGTTGAATCTCCAGATCCGTAGGATGACAAAGGCACTCGGATTCAATGTAACTAAACTTGAGCGCATCCGGATAATGAATCTGACAGACAAAGGTTTACCGCTTGGAAAATGGCGTCTGTTGTCTGAAACAGAACTGTCGCAGATGTTCGAAATGTTGGATAATAAAGAGTGATTAACTAGACAAAAAATCTTATTGGATACATCATAGAATGATGTTATAATATCATTTGGCACTCAAAACCGCTTGAAATTACAAGGAGGATTATGATAGATGATTTATAGAAAGGCCAAAGGAGTTCACATCGACGGCCGGAAGCAGATGTCACGTGAACTGCCTTTGCGGGAATATCTCGATCCTAAATTCGTGTATATTCCCCTTATTCAGCAGACGGTAACGCTGAAACCGATTGTGGAAGTCGGAAGTGAAGTCAAGATCGGACAAGTCGTCGGTATGCGCGAAGGCTTCGGAACGATGCCGATCCACGCCTCGATCAGCGGAAAAATCACAGCCATCAAAAAAGTTTGGCATATTTCCGGCCGGATGGTTGAAGCGTTGGAAATCGAGAATGACGGAAAGAACAGTCTTGATGACTCAATTCGTCCCGAGATCAACGCCCTAGAATTGACCCGGGAGCAGCTTGTCGAAAAGATGCAAGACGCAGGCTTATGTGGACTTGGCGGCGCCGGATTCCCAACTTACGTCAAATACAAGACTCAGCAACAGATCGATACGGTTATCATCAACGCCGTCGAGTGCGAGCCTTATTTGACGTGTGATTGCAAACTCACGATCAAGTATCCAGAGAAGCTTTTGAAAGGATTGACTTATCTTATCAAAGCTGCCCGAGCCAAAGAAGGTGTCTTGGCAATCAAGTCTTACAACCAGAACATCATCGAGGCTTTGTCACCATTCATGTCAAAGTTCCCCACGTTAAGAATCCATCAAATCAAAAACATTTATCCTGCGGGATGGGAAAAATACGTGGTTGAACAAGTCACTGGCAAGACTTATGACAAATTGCCTTCCGAAATCGGTGTCATCGTGAATAACTCGGCTACGGCTATCGCTTTTACCGACGCCGTTGAAAACAACATACCACTTATCTCCAGGGTAATCACTATTTCCGGAGAAGGAATCAAAAATCCACAGAATTTCTTGGTCCCGATTGGAACAAAAGTCCAAGAACTCGTGGAAATGTGTGGTGGTTATGCTGAAGGCTTAGACCCAAAAGACGCTTGGTATATCGCCGGCGGACCAATGACTGGAAAAGCTATCCTAATCGATGATTTGATCGTCAGCGACACCCTCAATGCACTGACTGTATTGCCGATACCAAAGCAGAAGGCTGTGGTCGAATGTCTCGGTTGTGGAGCTTGCGCTGATGCATGTCCGGTGTTCTTGACGCCAACATC